>JADZBD010000020.1 GCA_020852255.1 Bacteroidia bacterium
AAGCCAACGGAGGAAAGGATATTGCGCAGGAAGATGTGTATGTCTGGAAGATTGTGGTGTACGACTTTCTCGGAAAGAAACACAGCTATGTGGGTCATGTGAGTCTGATCCGGTGATCAGAAACAATATTCATTAAGAAAGCGCGGGCAACCCGCGCTTTCTTAATTTTGGATAATGGCGAATCTGGCGGAAATAACAACCTGGATACACGTTGGAGTGGCGGTATTTATCGCCTGGATATGGGTGGATTATTATCGCCTAATCAATATTTATTCCCATAGTAAACTGGGGTATCTGATTCTCACTTTTTCCCTGGGTTGCGCAAGCGTAGGCATTGTAACCCTCTTACACCGCTTTACCCCATTCCCGGCATGGTTACCGGAAGATGGAACGGTGATTGGTGATTTGTTATACTGCGTGATCCGCGTTGGGCTCGTGGAAGAGATCTGCAAATTGATTCCTTTCCTGATCATGTTTGCCCTGTTCCGGAAGCAGATACGTGAGCCCATCGATTTTGTTGCATTCATCTCCGTGTCTGCTCTTGGATTCTCCGCAGTAGAAAATGTATTCTATATGCAGCGATACGGGCCATGGGTAATTGATAGTCGTTCGATCCTTTGTTCTGTCGGACATATGTTCGACACCTCCATTATTGCCTACGGGGTAGTGCGTTATAAATTCCTTCACCGGAAAAACAGCATTCCGCTTGGATTTTGGTATCTTCTGCTTGCTGCAATTTCCCATGGCTTTTATGATTTCTGGCTGACACACAAAGGAGCGGAAAACTGGGGATGGATTGTAACCAACATCTATTTTATGTTCACGATCTCTTTCTACGCCATTATTCTGAATAACGCCCTGAACAACTCTTCCGGGTTCACTTATAAGAAGATCATTGACGGAGATGCACTGGCCAGGAGACTTCTGATCTATTACGGGATATTGTTTCTGGTTCAGTTAATACTGATCTCGCAAAAGCGCACCTTTGAACAAGCGGCCTGGCACATGGCCTATACTTTTATAACAAGTGGATTCATAATTATTATTTCGGTTGTCAGGCTTAGTCGCTTCAAGCTTATCAAGGGGAGGTGGGAAAACCTCCGGGTGGAGTTGCCCTTTACTTTTTCTCCTATGCCGGGCGAACCGAATGCGTCGGCAGGATTCCGGGTGAGGGGAGAGTCCGTAAATGAAGTGAATGTTAACCGCTATTATGAAGAGTATTGCCTGATCACACCCGTTAGTCCGGTAAATTCACGGATGAAGAAACCGTGCGTGGCCTTTATCGAGAAGAAGATGTTTCTCAATCATGAAGTGCCTCATTATCTTGCCCGGGTATACAAGGGGGATTCTATGACCAACCCCGAGTTTTACCTGCTCCGGCCCAAGCGAAGGGGACTCACCCTTATGAATGATCAGTACCCCATTGTGGCAATGATGAAAATAACTACGTTGCCTGATGCAAAGCAAAAAGGCAAATTCACTAAAAAGCTCCAGTTTGTAGAGTGGGCTTCACTTGCGCCTAAGCCGGAACTGCAAGCAGAACGGGCGAGAACGGAATAGAGGGTTTTTGTTCCGGATCCCTTACGACCGGCGCTGTAAAAAAAAAGGGGATCCCATTGCAGGAATCCCCAGGTTCAGGATGATCTCTGGTATTAAGAAGCTCTTACCACATTTACTGCGTTAAGACCTTTCTTGCCTTCTTGAACGTCAAACTGTACGCGATCATTCTCGCGAATTTCGTCTTTCAGCCCACTCACGTGAACAAAGATCTCTTCGCCTGTTTCTGTTTTGATGAAGCCAAAACCTTTGGCTTGATTAAAGAATTTAACTACTCCTGTTTTCATTTTACTTTTGGGGTCTTCCCCGGTTGATGAATAAAATAATTCCCCCGGACTTTCCGGTTCGGTTTCAGTTCAGGAAGAGAAATGGGTTTCTGTTGGTATTTACTAACAAAATCTAATCTCTTATGAACAGAGCAATGCAAAGATAAGTCAAATATTGCACCCTTTAACCATGTACAACCGGATTCAGAATTCCCCGTCCTCTACCAGATCCTCTATGTCCTTATAAGACAGGCGTTTAATGTCTTTTTCCTTCCTGTTGACAGGGTTATTTCCTCCACCCGGATCAGAGTTGTTATCACCCGGATCAAAGGTGTTATTCAGGTGAAATACCTCGTACATCTGCGTATTCCCAGCCATCTTTTTGGTTTTTCCTAAGCGAAGTGTAAGCCCGAACTGAATAAATCCCCTGGCGCCTTCCAGCGGCTCGGAAGCAAAAGGTTTTATCCGTTCCAGTTTCTCGCGATTTTGCTGATAAGAAGCGAATCCCATCCAGTTAAACAGGGTGACTCCGGCGCCTGCGTAAACGGAGAAATAACTCGATGGAGTGTATTCCAGTTTTAAGCCCGACAGGTACTCAAGCCGCCCGAAAATAATATAATTGCTGTCAGCGCTGAGCCCGCTGTAAATCAGCGTGTCTCTGCCGTCATTCAGATGAGCGCTGTTCGCAAAGTTATAGATACCTCCCATTGGTTTTGCATACATACTAGCACAGAATTTTTTTCCGACGGGAACGTTTACAGAAATGTTCCTGGGAAAGGTGAAGCTGGCGTAAACTCCATCCAGTTTTCCCAACCGTATTCCGATCACCGGCAAGTGCAGCCGGTCACCAAAAAGAAAGGTCTTGGTGATGCCCAGTTTGAAGCTGAACCAGTGATTCACGGTTCGGTTGAAAACAAGTACCGACGCCATCCTGAACTCATGTCCGGTTTTTACCGTGTTGTCTCCGGTAACAAATGGAGAAAAATCAAAAAACCAAATATTCTTTTCGCCATTGTTGTAGATATAGCGAATTCCTACCGACGATTTGAAAAGGGTATGCTGAGATGCCAGGTTGCTAAAGTGAGGCCGTGCCTTCAAAAAACTTCCCGTGATCAACAGGTGCCGGTTCGCAATCACTGTACCTTCCTTTTTATGAATATCTTTTGTGTAAACGGGGATGTAAAAACTCGTCACCCCCTGTGAAAAGGAATAGTTGCCGAGCGTGTCAATTTTTTCATTGTCAATTGCGTAGGCTCCGGATCCGTACCAGTTAAACCAGAAGGTGCTGTTGAAATAATGTTTGGGACCACGTGCAAGGGTGTCCTGAGCATAACCGCTGTTTCCAAAAATAAAGGGCAGCAGCACCATTAGCAGTTTCACTGTCCACAGCAACTTATCACTGCCTAACGTTCTTTTCATACAAATTTCTTACAATGCTTACTGCTCACTGCCAGACTCCTTTACTTTGATGATCAGTACCTTCCTGAATTCTTCCTCTGCTTTAAAAACGCGGGCTGCCTTTTTTGGAGGTATCGCTGCTTTTATTTTTTTAATCATGTCCTTCTGCAGGTCAAGCTCTTTTTGTTTATAGGAAATCTCCGCTTCCATCAGTGCATTAGCCTCTTCATCACTCAACTTATCAAGGTCTGGGTATTTTGCCTTGAGCGATTGGCGGTGGGATTTTCTGAGGTTGTCTTTTTTCTGCAGATAGTCGTTATAGATCGGCCAGAATTTAGCGGCCTCATCTGTAGTAAGTCCCATCGCCTTGTTCATAACGGTGACTCGCAGTGCATCAATGTCGTCCTTTGTGCTCTTCTGGGAATAAAGTCCCAGCGAACAGAGGAAAAAAAGTATCGTTATCGTCCTCATGTTATTCTGTTTCGTTGATCTCCGAACTGATTTCTTCACCGGATTCCAGCAGCAGATCTTCCGCAGCAGATTCGTCCGGACCTTCATGCATTTCCACTCCCATTTCTTCCAGGAGCGATTGTTCATCTATGTTAAATTGCTCGGGATTTTCAATAACAAGCGATGTGCTGGATTCACTAAGCAGAAATTGGCCGTTGCCGGGGGTAGCGCCGTCCTTCAGAAAAAAGAGCAGGCTGCTGATTCCTGTCATAATCAACAAACCGGCGGCAACGGCCCACCACGCGCGTGTACGCGAGATTCGGACAATTTTTACCTCTTTTTCCGAAGCATCTTCCTCCCTGATCTTCTGCATCACACGGGAGGAAAGAGTTTTAAAATAGTCTCCGGGTATTTCATGCACTTCATCCTTCTGACGGTAAAGCTGCTCCGTTGCAATGCTGGCTTTGATCTGTCCGGGAAGTTCCTCAAAGTACGTGGGAGGTATCTGAAAAGGATTCGCTGTGCCGGCTTCTTCCATGTGGGACTGTCTGATTATCCTTACCCCCAATTCATCAAAATACGCAACAGGCACCGTAAAGCCATCCTTTGAAGGAAGTCTCATTTTAGAGCGAATCATCCCGGGTAGCTCCTCAAAATACCCTTCTGGTAATGTAAAAGGGTTGTTTTTCAGTAACTTATAATCTTTTATTTTAAATACCCTATCCATTCAATAATCAGACTGCCTAAATCGTAAAAGGTTTAATGCGTATCCCGGTATCCCATCATCTCTCCATATTCTTTATCATATATTCCTCTACTTTTTTCACCGCGTGATGGTACGACGCCTTCAGGGCACCGACAGAAGTTTCCAGCACATCGCTCATTTGTTCATAAGGCATTTCTTCAAAGTAGCGCATATTGAATACGATCCGTTGTTTGTCCGGAAGATTCAGAATGGCTTGTTGCAGCTTTTTCTGTAATTCATCTCCCTTAAAGTAGTTGTCGTCTTCCAGCGTTTTACTCAACCCGTGCGCTACATCATCAAAGTTGACGTACAAATGAGCTTTCTTCTGTCGGAGAAAGGAAAGAGATTCGTTTGTGGCGATTCGATAGAGCCAGGTAAAGAGTTGGGAATCTTCATTGAATTTATCCAGGCTCTTCCACACTTTTATAAAAACATTCTGGACAACATCGTCCGCATCGTCATGACTGATAACGATACGCCGGATATGCCAATAGATTTTTTTCTGGTAGCGTTCCACCAGATGTGTGAACGCGCGCTCCCGGGTATCGGGAGTTCTGAATTGGGCCAGTAGTTCCTTGTCAGTAAGTTCCACTCTCTTAGATCAGGAGCGGCGCTTCATGGCCTTCAGGGCTTTCTCTGCTATTGCTTCTTTGGTAAGCCCGTATTTCTTCATGAGTTCCGCCGGCGTTCCGCTTTCTCCGAACTGATCGTTCACAGCTACCATTTCAACCGGGCAGGGAAATTCTCTTCCTGTCAGTTGTGAGATGGAGTCTCCAAGCCCTCCGTGGGCCTGATGCTCCTCCGCTGTTACGGCGCATCGGGTTTTGCGTACGGAAGTTAAGACGGCTTTTTCGTCTAAAGGTTTAATGGTATGTATATTTATTACTTCGGCAGAAACACCTTGGGCTTCAAGCAGTTCGCATGCCTGTATGGCTTCCCATACCAAATGTCCGGTGGCAAAAATGCTTACATCCTTACCCTCATTAAGCATCACCGCCTTGCCAATCTCGAATTTTTGATCCGCCGGAGTGAAGTTAGGTACAGCGGGTCTTCCGAACCGTAGATACACAGGTCCCTCGTAATCAGCAATGGCAAGAGTGGCAGCTTTGGTCTGATTAAAGTCGCAGGTATTGATCACCACCATGCCCGGCAGCATTTTCATTAGGCCAATGTCTTCAAGAATCTGGTGGGTGGCACCATCCTCGCCCAGCGTAAGTCCGGCATGCGACGCACAGATTTTTACATTCTTCCCGGAATAGGCCACACTCTGACGAATCTGATCGTAAACCCTTCCGGTGGAAAAATTAGCGAAGGTGCCAGTGTATGGAATGTGTCCTCCCACCGTCAGCCCGGCTGCCATTCCTATCATATTTGCTTCTGCGATTCCTGCCTGAAAAAACCTTTCGGGATTTTCCTTTTTGAAGGCATCCATTTTCAGTGAACCGGTGAGGTCGGCGCAGAGTGCCACCACTTTGGGATTTTTCTTTCCCAGTTCCTGAAGGCCGGCGCCAAAGCCGCTTCGTGTATCTTTTTTTTCGGTGAAGGTGAACTTCTTCATTTCAGTACATTTTGACAGTGGATGAACCGCCGGGGTTGATGGTAAATTTACGCTCTACGGTGTATACAGACTCTTTCGCATTTTGCGGACGGTATTCGACGCGGTAATTACCGGGCTGCAAAACAATATTTTCACTGGTAAGAGTGCTCTCAAGATTGGTCACCCAAACCAGCTTCCCGTTCTCTTCAAGGTATAGGCTGCACGGACCCGGGCTGGGCCGGATGATTGTTGCGATGCCTGATTCCTGAATTTCAATGGTGGTTGTGGTGCTTTGCGAAATCGTCAGGTCTTTCATCTTGATCCTCGGCAGTGTAAGAATTTCTATATCATAAAAGCCGGTAATGTACTTCTCAGGATCATTGATCATCTGCACATTCAGTGTGGACGGATCTTTGCTTTTTCTGACGATCACCGGCAGCGACTTATAGTTGTTGGTACCGTTAATCTTTACATACAATGTTCCCTGAGGGGCGTCCACAGCGATTACATTATGCTTGCCTGGTGTAATGGTAATATTCTCCTTGCTTACAGGCGGAATTGTATGCACAACCATTTTATAAGTTCCCAGCGGATCGATCATTAGTGTGTCCGGATTTCCGCGGTGATTGATCGTGTGCATGTAGTTATATTTGATCTCTCCGCTGTACTGGTCATAAAATGTCATATTCACGTCTGTTTCAGTGGGCTTCCCGGATTTATCAAGAAGATTCACCTGCACAGAGGTATTATTCAGAACCTGGGTAACTATAACATTCAGAATATTCTTGAAACTTTCCTCACTGCTGGCGTCGTAGTATTTCCCGATACATCCCATCTGCTCGCCAAAGAGCTGGTTCAGACCAATGCCGATTACAAATGGTTTAAGTACGATGCCGGACTTCTGCAGCTTCATGGCAACTTCACAGGGATTTCCGCCGCATTCCTCAATGCCATCTGTAATCAGAATGATCACATTACGGGTGTTGGCTTTTTTCGGAAAATCATTCGCGCATTGGCCTAATGAATAGGCGATAGGGGTAGTTCCTGTTGGAACCAGGCCTTTGATCTTCGCTTTCATCTTCGGGATATTCTCTACCGGCACACCGAATGGCACTTCCAGTTTCGTGTCCTCACAGTTGCGTTGCGGCTGCAAGGGGAACTGGTGACCATATACGCGCAGAGCAACTTCCAGATTTGGTTTGCCTTTCAGACTATCCAGGAAATCACAGAACATCGCTTTCGCTTTATCAATTTTAATCCCTGTTTGCCACTGTCCGTACATACTGAACGAATCGTCGAATACAAAAAGTATCCGTGTGGTCGTCTGCTGGGAGAACGCAGCAACAGATAACAGCAGCAACAGCAGTAATGCTGCAACTGAATAACTTCCTGAACGTTGTTTCGTCTTCACAATCAATGCAAGGGTATTATATCATATTTAATAATCTCCCAACGTCTCTTCCAGCTGTGCCAGCGCTTTCTTTAGTTGTTCATCGTTTGGCGCTACTCCATGCCAGTGGTGTGTTCCCTCCATAAAATCTACTCCTTTTCCCATCTCAGTCTTCATCAGTATCATCACCGGCTTTTTATTTCCGCACTTTCCTTTCGCTTCATTGAGCGTATTGACCAGCGCAACCATGTCATGTCCGTCGGTTTTTAGTACCTCCCAGCCAAATGCGTGCCATTTTGCTTCCAGATCACCCAATGGAAGCACTTTATCTGTCGGACCGTCAATCTGTTGGCCATTCACATCTATAGTGCTGATGAGGTTATCTATTTTATTGGCCGATGCAAACATGGCCGCTTCCCAGATTTGTCCTTCCTGGATCTCTCCATCGCCATGCAGGCTGAACACCAAACTCTTATCCTTATTCAGTTTTTTACCCAGCGCTGCACCTATCGCCACAGAAAGTCCTTGCCCCAGTGAACCACTGGCAATTCGTATGCCCGGAAGTCCTTCATGTGTGGTCGGATGGCCTTGTAATCGGGAATTGAGTTTCCGGAAAGTGGCCAGCTCATGGACGGGGAAATATCCGCTACGTGCGAGTACGCTATAGAGAAGTGGAGAAATGTGGCCGTTGGAGAGGAAAAAAATATCTTCACCATACCCATCCATGCTCCAGCCCTTGGCATGATGCTTCATTACGTCGAAGTACAAGGCAACAAGGAAATCCGTACATCCCAGAGAACCTCCGGGATGGCCTGATTGAACGGCATGTACCATTCTTAAAATATCTCTTCGAACCTGAGAGCTTGTCCTTTTCAGTTCGTCAATCTTCGACATAGGCCTTTGGCGTGTTAATGGGGTCTGAATGACCTCTTTTGCTTCCATGAAATATCATTTGTGGTTAAAATTACCCCTATTTGATACGCTGCTGATTTTGCTGTTGAAAACTTATAAGAATGTTGAAAACTAGGGAGAAAGGTACTCCGTGTATGCTCCCGGTCGCCGGTAACTTTGCGCCCGAAAATTCGATTCATATGGCACTTAAATGCGGTATTGTGGGATTACCGAACGTTGGTAAGTCTACACTTTTTAATTGTTTGTCGAATGCCAAAGCGCAGGCGGCCAATTTTCCATTTTGCACTATTGAGCCAAATGTGGGAGTGATCACGGTTCCTGACGAACGGCTGAATAAGCTTTCTGAACTGGTGAAGCCTGAAAGGATTGTTCCCACCACAGTGGAGATCGTGGACATTGCCGGTTTGGTGAAAGGCGCAAGCAAAGGCGAAGGTCTCGGAAATCAGTTTCTTGCAAATATTCGCGAAACCAATGCTATTCTGCATGTGTTGCGGTGTTTCGACGACCCTAATGTGGTTCATGTAGACGGCTCCGTAAATCCGGTACGCGACAAGGAGATTATTGACACGGAGTTGCAATTGAAAGACCTTGAAACGGTAGATACGGCGTACAAACGCCTGGAAAGGGCTGCAAAATCAGGAAACGACAAGGATGCGAAAAAGAGGGTTGAAGTGATGCTGAAAGTGAAACAAACACTGGAATCAGGTAGCAATGCCAGGGCCTCGGGGTTGAGTCCTGAGGATTTTAGTCTCATTGCTGATCTTCACCTTCTGACGATGAAACCGGTAATGTATGTATGCAATGTGGATGAGGCCGCCGCGAAGACAGGAAATAAATATGTGGATGCGGTACAGGAGCTGGTTAGGAGCGAAAATGCTGAGGTTCTGGTGATTACAGCTGCTATGGAGGCAGAAATTGCCGCACTCGAAACGTACGAGGAGCGGAAGGCATTCCTCGATGATTTGGGTCTTCAAGAACCTGGTGTTAATAAATTGATCCGCGCTGCTTACAAACTCCTGAATCTCCAAACTTACTTTACGGCCGGAGTGAAGGAGGTGCGGGCATGGACCATTACAAGGGGGATGACCGCGCCACAGGCAGCCGGGGTGATCCATACTGACTTTGAGAAAGGTTTCATCAAAGCAGAGGTGATCAAATACAAGGATTTTGTTTCACTTGGATCGGAAGCTGCCTGTCGCGACGCCGGGAAACTGGGAATCGAAGGCAAAGAATATATTGTTGATGACGGAGATGTTATGCATTTCAGGTTCAACGTGTAAAAGGTAGAGTCTGTATTAAGTTCAATGAAACAGTCACAAAAAAATTCTTTGATAATGATCCTGCTCCCTTGCTTTTTTTCTTTGCATGTGTTTGCTCAGAAGAAAAACTGACTCTGTCCCTAAGGAATACATGATCTGTTAAAATGCAATGGAAGGAAAAGAATAAATTTTGAATTAGGAAACGGAGAAAATGGCAAAGTACACAGAAGCTGACATTCGATCGCTGGACTGGAAAGAGCACATCCGGCTGCGACCCGGGATGTATATAGGAAAGTTGGGAGACGGCTCCTCCTATGATGATGGGATATACATCCTCATTAAGGAAGTGATAGATAATTGCATTGACGAATATGTGATGGGATTCGGCAAGCAGATAGATGTGGAGGTAAGCGACGAGAGTGTAACCATCAGGGATTATGGCAGGGGCATTCCGCTTGGGAAGGTTGTAGACTGTGTTTCGAAGATCAATACCGGGGCCAAATACGATTCGGAGGCCTTTAAAAAGTCCGTTGGCCTGAATGGAGTGGGCACCAAAGCGGTGAACGCGTTATCCTCTCACTTCCGCATCCAAAGTGTCAGGGACGGGAAAACGGTGATCGCCGAATTTCAGCGTGGCGCACTGAAAAAGGAGGAACGGCCGAAATCTTCCTCAGAAAAACCGGGCACCATTGTGATCTATACTCCCGACGAGAAAATGTTCGGAAAGTTCCACCACATCAATGAGTACGTAGAGCGAATGATGTGGAACTACGCTTACCTGAATACGGGGCTAACCCTGAATTACAACGGCAAGAAATTCTATTCTGAGAACGGTCTTAAGGACCTTCTTACAGGAAAAATTGCAGAAGATCAGGTATTGTATCCCATCATTCACCTGAAAGGGGATGACATAGAGATTGCGATGACACACCACAATAGTCAGTACGGTGAGGAATATTACTCCTTTGTGAATGGTCAGCATACAACCCAGGGCGGGACTCATCTTTCCGCGTTCCGGGAAGCAGTCGCCAAAACGATCAAGGAATTTTACAAAAAGGATTTTGACGCGGCGGATATCCGGACCTCAATTGTAGCGGCCATCTCGGTGAAAGTGCAGGAGCCGGTCTTTGAATCTCAGACGAAAACACAGTTGGGATCCCTGGACGTAGGACCAAAGGGGCCCTCGATGCGGAGTTTTGTGGGAGATTTTGTGAAGAATGCACTCGATAACTACCTGCATCAGCATCCTGAAATGGCCGAAGCCCTCCAGCAAAAGATCATCCAGAGCGAAAGGGAACGCAAGGAACTCGCCGGTATCCAGAAACTGGCGCGTGAACGGGCGAAAAAGTCAAGCCTTCATAACAAGAAGCTGCGCGACTGCCGGGTTCATTTTAACACGAATCATGAGCGGGCGAAGGAAACAACCCTTTTTCTTTGCGAAGGAGATTCTGCCAGCGGATCTATCACAAAGGTAAGAGACGTAGAAACACAGGGAGTATTCAGCCTGAAAGGGAAACCTCTGAATGCGTTCGGTCTCTCTAAAAAAATTGTTTATGAGAATGAGGAATTCAATCTGATCCAGGCAGCTCTGGATATTGAGGAAAGTGTGGAAAACCTGAGGTACAATAACATTGTGCTTGCCACCGATGCGGATGTGGATGGGATGCATATTCGATTGCTTCTGCTGACTTTTTTCCTTCAGTTTTTTCCGGACCTCGTAAAAAACGGACATGTGTACATCTTGCAGACCCCGCTATTCCGTGTGCGCAATAAAAAGGAAACCATCTATTGCTATAGCGAGCAGGAAAAACGGAAGGCAGTAGAAAAACTGGGACCGAAGCCTGAGATTACCCGATTCAAGGGACTGGGAGAAATATCTCCGGATGAGTTTAAGAATTTTATAGGAAAGGACATGCGGCTGGAGCCGGTGATCATTGGGCAGGAAACCAATGTGGCGAATGTTCTCGCTTATTATATGGGTAAAAATACCCAGGAACGTCAGAATTTTATTATTGAAAACTTAAAAGTGGAATAGGATCTTGCAGAATCTGCCTGATCCTGAAATGAAGATGCGAAATGGCTAAGAAGAAACCTGAGAGCAAAGGCAAAAAGAAGGCAAAAAAGGGAGGGGAAGAGGAAGACGGTCCAAATGTACCCCGTCCGGTGAACGATAAATCCGGATCCGTAATTCACTTGTCCGGTATGTACGAGAACTGGTTCCTCGACTACGCGTCCTATGTAATCCTTGAGCGCGCAGTTCCGCATGTGAATGATGGATTGAAGCCTGTTCAGCGCCGGATACTGCATTCACTCAATGAGCTGGAAGATGGTCGCTATAATAAGGTTGCAAACGTTATTGGAAATACAATGAAGTATCATCCGCATGGAGATGCTTCGATAGGTGACGCAATGGTGCAGATCGGCCAGAAGGACCTGCTCTTTGATTGCCAGGGAAACTGGGGAAATATTTTAACGGGCGATAGTGCGGCGGCCCCAAGGTATATAGAGGTCCGTTTGTCTAAGTTCGGGCAGGAGGTGGTATTCAATCCTAAAACTACCGTCTGGCTTTCCAGTTATGACGGAAGGAATAAGGAACCTGAAACTCTGCCTGTAAAGTTTCCATTACTCCTGGCTTCCGGTGTGGAAGGGATTGCGGTTGGATTAAGTTGTAAAATCCTCCCCCACAACTTTATTGAGCTCATTGACGCAAGCATATCAGCATTAAAAGGAAGAAAGCCGAATATTTTGCCGGATTTTCCTACGGGGGGCCTCGCAGATTTTTCTGCATACAACGAAGGTTTGAGAGGAGGAAGAATACGCGTGCGGGCCCGCATACGTCAGGAAGACAAAAAGACCCTCGTCATTTCTGAAATTCCTTTCGGCACTACCACCGGGTCACTGATTGAGAGCATTCTTTCCGCGAATGACAAAGGCAAGATCAAAGTAAAGAAAGTTGAGGATAATACAGCCGAGAATGTTGAAGTGGTAATCCATCTGATTCCGGGCACCGATATTGATAAAACCATAGATGCACTTTATGCCTTTACGGATTGCGAGGTAAGTATTGCTCCGAACGCGGTTGTTATTGAAAACGACAAACCTGTATTCCTGGGTGTGAATGAAATGCTTCGCCGTACTGCATTCCGTACGCAGGAATTGTTGAAGCAGGAATTGGAAATCAAATTAAACGAGCTGCAGGAAGATTGGCATTTCAGTTCCCTTGAAAAGATTTTTATAGAAAAACGTATTTATCGCGACATTGAAAACTGCGAAACCTGGGATTCTGTAATTCAGACTATTGATAAAGGGCTGAAACCCTACAAAAAGAAATTTTTGAGAGAGATCACTGTCGAAGATATTACCAGACTTACCGAGATCAAAATCAAGCGCATCTCTAAATTTGATGCGAAAAAGGCAGATGAGTACATGAAGGGTCTGGAGAAGGGCATTGCAGATACTAAGCATAACCTGAAAAATCTCACAGACTATACTATTGAGTATTACAGAGAGCTGAAGAATAAATACGGAAAAGGAAGAGAGCGGCGTACGGAGATCAAGAGCTTTGAAGTAATAGAGGCCAGGCAGGTGATCATTAACAACACGAAATTGTATGTGAACCGGGAGGAGGGATTTATTGGATGGAGTTTACGGAAGGATGAGTTCGTCTGCGATTGTTCAGAACTCGATGAGATTGTGGCATTTGCAGGCGACGGAACAATGCGGGTGGTCAAAATGGCGGATAAGGTCTTCATGGGAAAAGATATCAGGCATGTGGCCGTGTTTCGGCGCGGGGAGGAGAAGACGGTATATCATATGGTGTACCGCGACGGCCCCAAGGGGATCACTTTTATGAAACGCTTTACGGTGGGAGGGGTTACCCGCGATAAAATGTATTCCCTTACCCGCGGCACGCCCGGTTCTGAGGTGCTCTATTTTTCAGCCAATCCGAACGGCGAATCAGAGGTTGTATCTATTATCCTTCGCGCAGCTCCATCTTTGCGCAAAACAGAATTTGATGTGGATTTTGGAGCCATGGCAGTAAAGGGCAGGGATACGATCGGAAACCAGGTTACAAAATACACGGTCCGTAAAGTGGTAATGAAAGAAAAAGGGGAGGGGCAGATACAGAAAGTGAAGGTTTGGTTTGATGATACTGTTCATCGTTTGAACAATAGTGAGAAGGGAACCTATGTAGGAGAATTCCGCCCGGAAGACAAGATATTGTCTATTAACCAGCGAGGTGACTACCGGATTACGGGCTTCGAGACAAGCATTCACTTTGAAGACGATATTATACTGATTGAAAAATTTGACCCGCGCAAGGCGGTAACCGCAGTTTATTATGATGCGGATAAGAAAGGATATTTCGTTAAAAGATTCATTGTGGAACTGGCACGTGATCGTGTGGGATTTATACCGGAAGGGAAAGACAATGCCCTGGAGCTGGCCACTACCCAGCGCGAGCCGGTGGTGGCTTTAAGTTTTCGCGGACAGGACAAGAAGAAGAAACTGGAGCTGTCCCGTTTCGTGGAAGTTATGGGCGTAAAAGCGAAGGGAAATAGATTGCATTTTGATAAGATCAAAGGGATGGATCTGCTTCCTGCCAAAGGCGGAGCGGATGATCCGGAACTTGAATTTGAGGACAGCAAGCTGTCTCCGGTGCAGGAAGCGAAAGCCAAAAGCGTTAAATCAAAAAAGGGGAAAGGCGGTCAGATAGAACTCTTCTGATGAACGTGCGCTTTACCGGCATGGGAGTGATTTGATCCGGATACTTCCATTGTCTGCCATTTCTTTTTTAACAAAGGTTTTCTCATGCGCCGATGAGTCATCCTCCACCATTGGGGAAATACCTTCGATCTTCAGGGTGATTTTTTCGGAATCATCAAACATGAAACTTAAACTTTTTGTTTTAAGGATACAGTATCAACTACAACCATTTCCTTTCAATTGCAGAGGCAAAGGCAATTATATGTCCGTCCGGGTCCGAAAAATAACATGCGCTGTGACCCCAGTCTCTGAGCAGTATGGGGCTGATTAATCCTGCCCCGCTGCGTAGGGCATTGTTAAATTCGGCTTCTATGTCGGTTACATGCAGATAAAGTTCACAGCGGGGAATTCCATTGCCGGATCCGGGATCAGGTGTTTTTCCGTTAAGTATTTTAGCGATACCCCGGTTGGGCATCAATCCTAATTTACAGTTCTTGGAAATCCGGAATTCTGTCATCCCGGGTACATGAAGTTCCGGCTCCTTACGAAAAATATTTCGGTAAAATATGCAACTGGCTTCCTGATCACTAACATATAAAACCGTTTGGAACAGGAGAATGTGATCCATCTATCAATGTATAACAATCAGTTTAACTGTTTCCGGCGGACGCCCGTGAACATGAACCGTAATACAATAGACACCGGATTCCCAGTCTTCCGTGTTTAAAGGGATGACATGCCGGCCCTTCCCGTATTGGCTGCGAACAGAAGGTGATATTTGATACCCTGCGATGTTGGTGATGAAGATATCCGCGAATGCGGGCACTGGCAAGGATAAAACCAGCTCCGCGGAATGAACAGCCGGATTCGGATACACAGCGGCGTTCTGATGCCATTGGTGCAGCTCCTGTACCGATGTGGAGGAGGGAAAGGAGGGAGGCATTGAACTGCAGGGACCTCCGTAGGCACCCATATCATTCCGCAAAATTCCCATAGAGGGGAATAGGGCGAAGCCGGGATTTCCGGTATCCTCATTATCATTATACACTGTCGTACTGTCTCCTGCATCCACACAGGGTGAGTTGTTCAGAAGAAAATAATTCTGCGCAACGAAAACCGGGTTGGCATTCATATTTCCGGCTCCGGTGTAACCGCCACCAATATCGCAATAACTCACGGTCAAGGTCGAGGTCGTACTTTTTATCTGTGTGGCCGGAAAGTTTCCCCAAATGATATTGTTTTTTAAGGTGACATTTGTGGCTGCCCAGGAGGATACCCCTCCCGTTCCGTTTGCAAGTGTTGAATTATTGTTCGTGATGGTGTTGTTAATAATCAGCTTCGGCGTATTGGAAAGATTGTTATAGATCCAAATTCCTGAACCGCCGTAATAATCCTGCCCTCCGGTATTGGAGGCAATGATATTGTTTGTTAATCGGCATCCTGTATAATTGAGTACTATTCCTGCCCCGTATCTTGCTTTGTTTGAGATAATGGAGTTAGAGCAGATAAGAGGATTCCCATCGCCAACCCGTATGCCTCCTCCTCCGGTACTAACTACTCCGGTTTGATCCGTACAGGCATTGTTGATAATCAGATTATGACGGATACTTGGAGAGGATAACTCGATCAGTATCCCGCCTCCTTCCCGGTAAAGCCCCGCCCCGTGAATGTCATTCCATTTTGTTCCCCCGCCACCGGTAATTGTAAATCCCTGAAGAATGGCTGTGCTGTCTTCCCCGGAATTAAAAATCACACAACTGGCCGTATCTGAATCAGCCGGCATACTTCCGTTGATGATGGTCAAACGGATGTAGGTCGTGTCTTGGATTAAATAGTAAAGGCTGGTTACAAGGATGTTTTTCCCCCGGAAATTAATGTTTTCAAAATAGGTGCCGGGTGATACAGCAACTGTATCTCCCGCAGAGGATGCGTTGATTGCTGCCTGGATACTTGGGTAACCGAGCGGTACAGTAAGTACTGCGGCTCTGCAGCAAAGGCCTGCCAGCAGTGTGGATAAAACCAGTAAAAGTCTGTTATTCATGTGAGAAAAATGTCAATAGAATTCGATTTACAATGCGTTTGTTCGCCTTCAATTACAAAGGTATCAATTCCCTCTGATACCCGTATATTGGTTACTTTTGTGAAGTTAACAAAACAGAATGACCCCAAGGATTCTCCTGGCCGAAGACGAAGAGCATCTTCTGAAGGCAATAAAACTCAATCTTGAGTTGGAGGGCTATTCTGTTACGGCCTGCAGCAACGGCATACGAACGCTGGAAGCATACCGCGCGGCTTACTGGGATCTGATCATACTTGATGTAATGCTCCCCGGCGCTGATGGATTTGAGATTTGTCAGACGATCCGGCTCACAAATAAAGATGTTCCCATTCTGTTTCTAACCGCCAGAAGCGGTGGCTCGGAGCGCATACAGGGCCTCCGGATCGGCGCAGACGATTATCTTACCAAACCTTTTGAGCTGGAGGAGCTATTGCTCAGGGTCCAGAAGCTTCTGCGACGCTCGGCTACATTTATCTCTCCTCCGGGTACCGTATTCCGGTTTTCCGGGAATGAGATAAACTTTCAGTCGTACATGATCAGGGGAGTAAACGGCGATACCTTGGAACTCTCGAAACGGGAAATCCATTTGCTGCAGCTTCTGATCGAACGGAAGGGGGAGGTGGTTTCCCGGGAAGAAATTCTTCGAATTGTTTGGGGCGTTGAAGTATATCCCAGCACACGTACGATCGACAATTATATTGTGAACTTCCGAAAATATTTTGAAAACAACCCCAGAAGACCGGCGCATTTTCATTCCATCCGCGGGGTGGGCTATAAGTTCACAGAATGATCTTCAATTCAATTGACTTTGCCTGGTTCCTTCCGCTGGCTTTTCTTGTTTATCGCCTGATCCCGGACAAAAGCATTCGTAACCGGAATCTCTGGATTCTGTGTGTTAGTTTATTCTTCTACGGTTGGTGGGACTGGCGTTTTGTTTCATTGCTCCTCTTGAGCATTATGGTCGATTTCCGCATGGCACAGCTCATTGCAGACCGCCCTGCGCAAAGCAAAGTTTTTCTGTGGACCAGTGTCATTCTTAATCTGGGCATATTGGTTTTTTTCAAATACAGTAATTTTTTTATTACTTCTTTCAGTCAAAGTTTTTCCTTTCTCGGGATTCCCTTTGAATGCAGCAGCCTCAATATTGTTCTTCCGGTGGGCGTCAGTTTTTATACTTTTCAGACGCTGGGTTATGTTTTGGATGTGTACCGCGGAAAAATTGCCCCTTCACGGGACGTGCTTTCTTTCGGTGCTTTTGTTAGTTTTTTCCCACAACTGGTTGCTGGCCCCATTGAACGCGCGGCCCATCTGCTTCCCCAATTTCAAAAGGAACATGATTTTAATAAGGTGGAGGCACATCACGCATTACGGCAAATGCTTTGGGGATTCTTTAAAAAACTGGTTATCGCCGACAATTGTGCTATGCTGGCGGATAGTGCTTTTAATGACCCTGGGGCTTCTTCTATGCAGCTTCTGTTAGGGGCCATGTTCTTTAGTTTTCAGATCTATGGTGATTTTTCGGGGTACTCTGATATTGCTCTGGGTACGGCACGTTTGTTTGGGTTTCGTTTGATGAGAAATTTTGATAACCCGTATTTTTCCAGAGATGTGGCTGAATTCTGGAGACGCTGGCATATTTCACTATCAACCTGGTTTCGCGATCAGGTCTATATTCCCCTTGGTGGAAGTAAAAACGGTAAGTGGGGAACGGTACGAAACGTCTTGCTTGTATTTATTATAAGCGGGTTTTGGCATGGTGCAAACTGGACATTCATATTTTGGGGGCTGCTGCACGCTCTATTCTTTCTTCCCCTCTTGATGCTCGGGAAAAACAGATTACATACGGATATTCCTGCACGTGGCCGTACGTTGCCCGGGCTGAGAGAAGGGAGCAGAATGCTGTTTACTTTTTTTCTTGTTACGCTCGCATGGATATTTTTCAGGGCAGAGAGTCTTACGGGAGCTTTCAGCTACCTGTCCGGTATATTTTCGCTCAGTGGTTCGTTTACGGAAGCCTTCACGGGGAAGTCCCTACTTGCGTTAGGATGGATACTTGTAATGATGGTAGTGGAATGGACGGGAAGGGAAGAAGAATATGCGATTGCTGCTATGGCGCGATGGAAAAGCACGGCCCTTCGCTTTGGATGCTATTACCTTTTTCTCCTTGTACTGGTCTGGTTCGGAGGGAAAGCGCAAACATTTATATATTTTCAGTTTTAATGAAAAGCTTTCTTCTCCGTATCTTCTTTTTTCTGCTTCCGGTGATCGGGCTTATGTATCCTGTGGACTGGTTCCTTTCGAATCATTTGTCGAAAGCGCATACCCCTCCCGGGGAAATCGAAGTGTGGAATGCCATTTATTCAGGCGCAATTGACGCGGAAGTTGCAGTGTATGGGTCCTCCCGCGCCTGGGTTCAGATTGATCCGCATATATTGCAGGATACGCTTCAACGAAAGGTGTATAATTTTGGTATAGACGGACATAAATTCAGGATCATCTATCTCCGGCACCTGGAATATCTCAGGTACAACCCACCTCCACGGTTGATCATTTTATCTCTGGATGTTTTTAGTCTCGAAGAAAGGGAGGACCTGTATGGTTCAGAACAATTCCTTCCTTTTGTTGCAGGAAATGACACGGTTAGGAAATACATTTCCTCTATGCAGGGGTTTAGTAAGTATGATTATGCGCTCCCCTCGGTGCGGTACTACGGCGAATTCCGCTGGAAAAATGAAGCTTTGCGGATTGCGCTGGGATTGACGGATAGCACCCCTTTCAGAAAAAATGGATTCAGGAACAGAGAGGTAGGCTGGCGGGCGGATCTCGCCGGTGGTACGATGACTCCCGAAGGATTTACGGTAGTGCCTAGCAAGGAAACCATCCGGTTGTTCCGGCGATTCATCCTTGATTGCCGTGAGAAAAACATTGAATTGTTGTTTGTTTATACTCCCGAACTGAAAGAGACACGTGATATGGTCAGGAACAGAGATGCGATGCTCACACTCTACAAGAACTATTCCCGTGTGTATGGTGTTCCTTTCCTGGATTATTCCGAGCACCCTGTTTCCTATGACAGGTCTTACTTTTACAATAATTCACATCTGAATGCAGCCGGAGTAGCCGCCTTTACCCCTGTTCTTGCCGCTGATATCAGAAAATATATACCGAAATGAGCAGGGAAGGACATATTCCCCAACTGGATGGACTACGCTTTTATGCTATTTCTTCTGTACTCGTAGCACATTGGGTACAATGGAACTGGTCGGATCCGTTTTGGACAAAATTCCCCTTTGTGCATGGCGTAACATTATTTTTTGTACTAAGTGGTTTCCTGATCACACGCAACCTTCTTAATAGTAACGACTCCGGGAGAAAACCGCTGAAATCACTTTGGTCATTTTATGTTCGCAGGGTACTTCGTATTTTCCCAATATACTATCTTTCTGTATTTACCCTCTATCTGATAGATTATGAAAATACACGTGAAATATTCCCATGGTTGGTGAGCTACACTTCGAATATCTATCAGTCAATGCATAATGCATATATCGGGAATTTTAACCATTTCTGGTCATTGGCTGTTGAAGAACAGTTCTATCTCATCTGGCCGCTGTTCATATTGTTTATTAGGCCACGGTATTCGATTTACGTTATTGCCGGAGCCGTGCTGCTTTCTGTTCTTTCAAGATTATATTTTAGTCATTCAGATCTGTGGATGGCTACCAATTATTTTACTACCTGTAACCTTCATAGTCTTGGCCTGGGTGCTTTAATGGCGTGGCTGTCAATTTATCATCCGGGGTGGTCCGGGAGATTATTGTCTTTACCGCTGCTTATTGGCGGAATAACTCTTTATCTCGGTACGCTTTTTCTACAGCTGTACCCGTGGGCAGCATGGTACAGGGAGGCTTTCGACAGTCTGTTGTTTTCCTGTATTGCCGCACTGATTGTTTTTCGCTGTGCCACATCCGGTTTCAAAGGAATCTTCGGGTTTATGCTACATAACAAACTTGTGATATTCGGAGGAAAGATATCTTACGGGATGTATGTCTTTCATTTATTCATTCCTGTAATTTATGAAACTGTTTTGAATTACTTCGGAATGGATTCTTCGGCGAATAATTATTATTACTGGACTCTTTTCATTTTGCTGGTTGCCCTTGCGAGTGGATCGTGGTATATTGTTGAACGACCTGTCCAATCCCTGAAGAAATACTTCCTGTATTAATCGTTCGTTCTTAAATTCATAACTTCGTACGATGTTACGTATTTTACCGTGTTTTCTTTTTCTGCTGGTTATAGGAGTTTTCAAAAGCGGCAGCTCGCAAAACTGCAGTAATTTAAACCTGCAATGGATTTCGGACATCGGAGGAAATTGTTCTCAAATGGTGATGACAATGCATCGCCACAGCAATCCGGGTTCTCCGTACTTGTTCGTGGCCAATAAGGAGGCGGGTCTGAAAGTTTATGATATTTCGGTTCCTGTTTCTCCTTCGCTGTTATCTTCTGTTTCAACGTTTAATTTTGACACCCTGGATGTGATGAACCTTTGTCAGGATGGACAGTACCTGTATCTTGCACTGGGAAATCATTTTACAAGTCCTCAGGCGGGGGGTATGGCCATTGTAGATGTGGCGAATCCGGCCGTCCCTGTAGTTACGGATTTTTATGTTGTTCCAAATTCAGGGAGTGGGGCAGGTATTGTTAAGGTGGAGGGCAATATTGCCTACCTGGGTGCCATGGAAAGCGGGTTGGTACTGCTGGACATCAGCAATAAGTATAATATTCAGTTGATTTCACAGATTATTCCCCCTATTTCATTTCCTCCGGTTTCGAATCCTAATCCTGCCACATTCAATGCACGAGGTATGGAAGTTAAAAATGGAATAGTGTACCTGTGTTATGATGCTGGCGGAATTCGTATTATCAATTGTACCAACCCTGCCACTCCTTTGGAGAGTGGTCGCTGGTGCAATCCGGCAATGTACCTACCGTTCAATATGCCTAAAGCATATAATAACTGCATTCTCGACGACACCCTGCTTTATGTTGCGGTGGATTATGCCGGAATGGAGGTGTTGAATGTAAAGGATACGTCTGCAATTTCTTTGGTGGGATGGTGGAATCCATATAATGCACCGGCCAATAACTGGTTTACAAGTCCGGGACATATGAATGAGATGGCTTGGGAAAAAAATTGCCGGAGAATTTTTTTATCCAGCGGTAAAAGCGACTTGCATGTAATTGATGTTTCTAATCCGGCGGCTCCTGATTCATGCAATTATTACGGGGGAGTCTCTAATTCGATTGGAACCTGGGGTGTTTCATTGTATCAAAATCAGTTGTTTCTTTCTTATATCTGTGCGGCGGTACCGTTTTCTTCATTGTGGACAGGAGTTAAATTGCTGAGTTTTAATTCCTGTTCCTCGGGTTTTTCAGAGGAAGAAAACAGCAGTTTTCGTGTTTTTCCAAACCCTGCTGGGAGCCAGTTCCGTGTAGAATGGTCTTCATCTCGCGTAGTCACCGGGATTACGGTGTACAACTCCAATGGGGCGAAAGTGTTGTGCCGGAAAATACGCGAGGGAGAATCGGAGACTTTTTGTCAAGATGTAAAGTGGGACCCCGGTATTTATTTTATTTCCTGTCAGCTTAATTCCGGTGAAGTAATATGCCGGAAGTTGATCATTGACTGATTAGGGTTATTTTTCCTTTAAAATCTTTACCTCTGTCCGGCGGTTCTTCTGTTTGCCGCCTTCCGTATCATTTGAAGCAACGGGGCTTGTATCGCCGTATCCCTTTGCCACAATCCTGTCCGCAGGGATACCATTCTTTATTAGCCAATCACGCACAGCATTGGCTCTGTCACCGGACAATTTCAGATTGGACTCGGGCTTGCCCACATTATCTGTATGCCCCCCGATCTCAATAACCATATTCTTCTTTAGTTTAAGATAATCCAGTAGCTTGTTAAGTTCCGTATAGGATTCTGGCCGGAAAGTGGACTTGCCTGTGTCGAAATAGACATTATCAAGTGTGATCGTCTTCGGAAGATCGTACTTCAACTGAAATTCGAAACTAAGTAAGGTGTCTTTTGCCAGAGGCATGTCAAATTCAGTGTACTGGAAATCTTCAGAAAACGCCTTGTACTTAACTTTATATTTTGCACCTTTAGGTACCAGGAGAAGGAATTTTCCATCCGATTGTGTAATCCCGCCGTATTCTTTTCCGCTGGAAGAATTTACAAATGTGATACTTTCTCCTTCACGGGGATTCTCCTTCATGTCTGTAACCAGAACGGTTAGCAGGGCTTCAGTGGCGGTAGGTTTCAGGGAGTTTTGTCCGATAACCATCCCGGTCATTAAGACAAATGCAATGAGAAGCAGTTTTTTCATATCGTTATAACGTAATAGTCAGTATTTGGTTACAGGGTATTCTGTACTGTCTTCTTGCGGAACATCAGGTTCTTGGTCATTCCCGGTAAATTCAAAGATCAGAAATACCAGAAGCAAGATAAGCAATAAGGCCAACAATCCGCGTTTGTCCTTGTAAAGCAGACGTTTATATAATGGCATGGTTGCCTTCTCATACTCCGTCATCAGCCGCCCGAAATTCCTGTGCTTGCTGGCTCTGTCGCCCTCTGTACCTGTTTGTTTTTTAACTTTTATTTTCATTTTCAGTATCTCAGTATCTCAGTATCTGGGTGTTTCATTGTCCACTAGTTTCTTTAATTTAGACAAGGCCCTGTAGGTTCTCACTTTGGCATTATTTTCTGTAATACTAAATATTTCTCCGATCTCTGCGAAAGACATTTCCTCAAAAAAACGTAATTCGATTAATTGCAGATCTTCGGGTTCCAGTTTTTGCAGTAACCGTAAAACAATCTTTAACGTTTCTTCACGGTCCTGGTCCCTCACCTCCGCTGCCAGATGGAAAGCCTGGGATTCTTCCATGCTGATTATCCTCTGCCCAGGGTGTTTACGAAAATACATATTCACTTCATTAACAGCAATCCGGAACAGCCATGACGAGAATGGAAGCCCTCTGAATTCAAATTTTTTCAGATGAATCATTGCTTTAAGGAACACGATCTGTGTTATGTCAGCAGTAGCTTCTTCATCCTCCAGCCTTTTCCAGACAAACCCGAATATTGAGTCGTAGTAACGTTCATAAAGCACACTGAAATCCTTTGGATTGGCACATGCTTTTTTTACTTCGGCGTATTCTGCTTCCAGCTGCGCTGCAGTTTTATGATATTTATGCTCCAATGCCTGTCCTAATGCACTCTGAATAAAAAAGATACAACTTTATTAATCTTTTCCGCATACCTCCCTGAAAGCACAGTACTCGCACGTCTTTTTGTCTTCGGTTTGCCGGAAGGGGACCGTAGGATCCAAAAGTTCACGGAAATGCAGCTTCAGGAGGTGCTTGAACTCATCCAGCATTTCCGCACTGATTTCCTGACTTCCGTCCACCTCCAATACTTTTATCCCGCCTTTACTGCTCCGGAAAGAATAGATTCCCGATAGCAGCTCTCCCTTCTCTGGCAGTCCGTGCATGAGTGCATAGCTCATGAGTTGTACTGCCATACCTTTTCTGGCTTCAGCGGTCAGGGAAGTAATATCTTTTGTGCGGACATCCTTTGCGTCAACTTTTCCGGTTTTATAATCAATGATTCTAAGGGTGTTTCCCAAAAGATCGATCCGGTCGGTAACGCCTGAGAGCCGAAGACCGGGTTCCAGCTGCAGGTTTAGCTTTTGTTCTACGGCCAGCAACTGAAAGCGGATACCTGCCTTCAGCGCATATTCTGCCTGGCGGATATCATTACGGATCAGTTCTTCCAGGTAGCTCTGTGCGGCTTCCCATGCCAGGAGATTGGGACCCGATGCAAGGTCCTCTTTGCTGAATAACTGTAAGAATTCCCTTTCAAGTACACCAGGGGCTTCTATTTTCATTTTCTCCAGTGCGGGAGGACTCAGTGACTGACCAACCAGGGGCAGGTAGA
Source organism: Bacteroidia bacterium (assembly GCA_020852255.1). Taxonomy (NCBI): domain Bacteria; kingdom Pseudomonadati; phylum Bacteroidota; class Bacteroidia; species Bacteroidia bacterium. The sequence continues at coordinate 24,283 of JADZBD010000020.1, forward strand.
GCTTTTCGATGGCACCGTGAATGACACTCCCCATTGAACGGGCATCAATGGTTTCTTCTACTTCCCCTGCCTCAGAAAGTCCGGCTACTCTGGAAAGAAAATACCGGAGCGGACACGCGAGATAGGTGTTAATAGCGGAAGGGCTGATGCCTTTTTCTAATTGTTTTTTCAAAAGTTCAAGTACCGCTTCATCTTTTTCCACCAGGATGGGATGTGAGGAAAGTTTTGGAGGTGGAACAGACAAGACACCTGAATAGATCTTGATATTTGGGTTCCGCCCGGGCAGCTCATTTTCCAGCTGTGTAAGAAAGCGACTTTTTTCTCCGCTGCCAATCACATCTTTGATCGTTGTATAGAGACAATGAATTTCCTTTGCCCGCTGGATCAGACGGTAAAAATGATAAGAAAATATGGCATCGCGGTCATGGTAGGTGGGTAGTCCGAAGTATTTTCTCAGATCATAAGGGATAAAGGAGTTCGCATTTCTTCCTGAGGGCAGTATTTGTTCGTTTGCCGACAGCAAGATCACTCTGTCAAAGTCCAGTGCACGTGTTTCTAAAACACCCATGATTTGCAGGCCGGTCAGTGGTTCTCCGTAAAACGGTATGGAAGCAGTTCGAAAGGCCTGACGGATAAAAGATACCAGTGTCCGGAGTTCACGGAAGTAGTCATATTTTCTGTCTTGCTCCGCGATCATTCCAATAATGTTCCTCGCTTCGAAGAAGAATTCCTGTTCAGTGCCGCTATCCATTGCTTCCAGCCTTTCCAGGCCTTGCTCCAGCACCTTCTCCAAGGTAGCGAGCACGGCTGCTTTTTCGTTCATGGAAAGCAAGCTTTCGGTGAGTGTGCGGTCTTTGCCGGTGAAGTGCTTTAGAATACCATCTCGGCTGGAGAATATTTTGTTTTTTGTTATGATTTCATCCGTTACTGCACCGGCTTGCCCCGGCTGATCGAGTAGCAGAAGAAAAGCAGGCTGCTTCATGAGCGCCAGCACTTCACGGTGGTAGAAGAGGAAGTGACCTTTTTGATCAGTTCTCGCGCTTCGCTCCGCCTGCTCATGCAAGCGGAGAAGTGTTTCAATAAATCCGGCTATAGTCGACATCTTCATCGGGAAGCCCATGGAGATGTTCACTTTCTGGGTTTCTCCGGGCAGGGCATGGAGAACGGGAAACAGCAAGGATTCATCTGCAAGCACCACTGCCGTACGTAAAGAATCTGCTCCTGATAGATTTTCCAGCAATTGTCCGACATATTTTGCTTGCAGCGTGTTGCCGGGAATGCCAGTGATATAGATCTCTTTTTTTCCTGCGGATAGATCATCACTGATCCATGCCGGTGTGGCGGCAGCGGGTTTAAGTCCCGGCAGGTGCTCACGAAGAAATTTCCCTGCCTCGTGGAAGGGGTCAGAGTAATAATAGATATCCGCATCCCAGAAGAAGACTGCCAGTCCCTGACGTTGCCAGTATTGGAACAGCGTGGCTTCGGCAGTATTGAGTGCATTAAACCCGCATATCAGCGTGTTTTTTCTAAAGAGTGTTGTGTTTGATTCACATAGTTTTCGGAGCGCCATGCCGCGGTAGGCCAAACCTTCGCTTTCCAGGTCAATACGGAATTGAATATAAAGGCGGTGCAGCGATTTCCAGAATGAGAGGTACGATTGCTGCATTTGGGTAAGATCTTCCCGGTTCAGGCTCCATTCTTCCAGTTCGCGAATGCCTTCAAGGTTGCCGAACAGCTGGTCTGCATCCGCCAGGTAATTATCAATCTCCTGTATATCGTTCAGGAAGGTCCCCGCCCAACGGCAAAAGGCATCAAAAGCCTCGGGATCTGAGGGCGTAATCTTCAGGTAAGAACGGTATAGGAGAAAGAGGGATTCGGAATGGCCGGTGATTCGTCCGGGAAATAATTCTGAAATGAGGTCCTCAATGGCGTAAATCTCCGGCGAGAGAAGTATGCGGCCATGCATTGTTCCCAGCAATTTCTTTAAGTACAATCCGGCCCGCCGGCTGGGCAGGACCACGCATAATTCTTCCGGCTTCCCGTATTTTCCGGAAAGAATTTCTGCCGCTACCTTCTCTAGGAAAGAGGTCATGTTCTTTAAAGATACAATTATGTACGGGATGGAGCGGACATGCCGTATGCCTTCAGGAACTCTTCCTCAGTGCAGATGTCCCAGTACTCATGGTAATGATGGATCAGATCTGAAACGAAATTCCGGTCGGGTAAGATTTTCGCTTCGAAGCGGAACCGGAAATACTTCCCGCCAATGATCTTTACTTCCTCAAAATCATCAGGACCATTAATGCGAAACCAGGAGGTGCCATTTTTATATTTTCTGTAGCAGGGATACATGTTGAGCCAATAATTGGTTCTCTTAATCACCGAGATTCCTCAGATCCTCGGCGGTTCGTATAAGTGCTTTATTAGATGAATAGATCTCACGGTATACATTCAGTAGCATCACAGCATCCTTTTCTTCAATTTTTTGTTCCGAAAGGGCCGCCATGATCCGGGCGATGTCGGTTTCGTACCATTCTCTGTTGTGGGTTTCTAACGCAGCTGCTTTCATGGCTGCATCCGGGAGTGCCGGATTCGTTATGCCGCTGAATTCCTGATAGAATTGAAGCGCTGAATTTCTGATACTTTCTCCCAGGTGATACAAACGATCACTGGCGGTGTGATTCATCTCTTCAAGATTGTGCCGTATATCTTTGATGTTTTTTACGGAACGCAACAGGTGTCGAACACCTGTGAGGAGTTTTCCGTGCAGCGCTGTTTCTTCCTGGTTCATGCTCTGAGGTGGAATGGATGCAAGGTATGCAAGGATCTCCCCCTGCAGCTTCTTCAGTTGGTCATAATCTGTCTCTGTTTCAGGAGTGGCTACCCGCATCATACTCTTATTGTAGCTCACACACTTTTCCGTCAGGTGAGCAATCTCGCAGGAAGCAAGCTCAAGTGAGTCAGAGACCAGTACGGCGGTTTTCCGGTAAATAAATTGCGACAGCCTTCCGGAGTCTTTTTCTTTAATTCGTGCTTCAAGATAATTGCCAAAGGCGCCAAGGAAAGGCAGAAAGAGAATGATAGAGCTAAGATTGATTCCTGACTGAAAGATGACAAGGGCAGTAAGGTCATTGCCGGGAGACAATAGATCATGTGAAAGATAGGCAAGAGGGTACAGCGCGATGGAGGCAATGATCACAGTGGCAAGATTCATACTAAAATTACCCCAGGCAACTCTTCTCTTATCCGCGCTGCTGTTCGCAGATCCGATGAGAAATTTAATGGTTGTTCCCAGCTCGGATCCAATAACCACTGCGGCCGCCGCTTCGAATGGGATGAGATGATTGTACAACGCGCTCAGTGTGATAGCCATGGCTGCTGAACTGGACTGAATCACGGCGGTAATAACAAAGCCAACTGGGATAAATCCTAAAGGTGGTATTCCGGAGAGATTAAGAACATCATTCAGCGAGTCCTTGTCTACGCTGTTCTTCATCCATTCCAGCGAAATGAACAGAAAGGCCAGGCCTGACAAAAGAGGAATCAGCGGATACATTCTCCTTTGCTTTTTTAAAAAGAGCGTAATGCCGAGTCCGAGTGCCAGTAAGGGAAAGGATAGGGCTTCGAAGTTTATTTTAAAACCAATCAGTGCGATTATCCAGCTGTCCAGCGTGGTACCAAGATTTGCGCCCAGGGAGGAGGCCAAGGCACCTCTCATGTTCATCAGGCCTGCACCGGTGAAGGAAAGTACCATAAGAATGACCACTGAACTGCTTTGCAGCAAAGCGGTTACTACAGTGCTGGCCGCCATCATTCTCAGCGGCTTACCGGATTGTTTTTGAAGAAACTTTTTCAGTTTCCGGCTTCCAATCTGCTTCAGAGATTCCTCCATGAGAGACATCGCATACACAAACAGTGCGATGCCGCCCAGGAACTGCCATATGTTGAATCCGTAAAGCAATAGCAATCTTTAAAGAGAGGATCCTTTTTGTACGCGTGTAAATACCAATTGCTCAATGGCATCTACTCCATCGCGCTTTCCAAGGAGCTGGACGAGCAGCGTGTCTTTTGTTGCAAGTGAGTAGATGATCTGTTCGGGAAATTCGCTTTCCTTGTTTTCAAAAATGAAGATTTCGTCATCTGAGCTGATAAGTCGGAAATTTATCGGGCCCTCTTCGTTTTGGTCAACGATATAAAAGATTTCCTCTCCCATTTCCTGTATACTAAGATGCTCTTTATAGATCGTGTCGCCGCTATTCATTCCGGCAAAGAAACCGGTATATTTCGTCTCTGAACTGTGTTTCCATGTTTCGGAGAATTCATTCTCGTCCTGGCTGCCTGCCCACTTTCCGGTGAGAGAACTTAGCCGTTCCATTGGATCCGAACAGGACGTAAGGATGATTCCCGTAGTAAGAAGGTATAGCAGGTACTTTGTTGTTTTCTTTATCATGGGTTCATTTTTGTGATTATTTGTACCGGTCGTTCAAGCCTTCCAGCCTGAGCTGGACCGGCTGAATGAGAAGCTTCTCTTTATTCCAAAGATAGATCTTAAGACGGTCAGAGCTTGTAATGGAGGAATCATTTGCGACAATCAGGCTCAAACGGCGTATACCGAGGCTGTCACGGTATTTGTTCTCGACGGAGGGCGCACCTGTCCAGAGTAACAGACTGTCTCCGCGTCGTATTTCTGCAACAAGAACTACCTCGCCCGGTATTTCGGGCTCCTGATATTCCAGGTTAACCAGGAGTTTTGGGCAGAGTCTGCAAGCGGAATCAAGGTTCAACTCTGTGAATTCAGCAAATTCCTGCTCTGGATGGATCAAATACAGATCGTCCTCAGGGTAGTGCGGGAGAAAGGGTTCATGAGGGTTGAGTGGACGGGGTGGTGGAAGCAGGCTGATATCCTGCCTGTGACAAACACTTCTCCGGCCAAAAACATAGATGCCTGAGTTAAAGAAGTCTTGCTGACGAATCAATTCAGGAAATTTCGAACGAATTACCGCAAATACCGCCTGCGGATTTCTATTGTTGGTCCACCCATAAATAAACAAACTGTCTCTGCTCTCGTGAACGGCCTTTTGCATAGCTGTAAGGAATTCCGTGTCATCCCCACGGTGAAAAAGATAGTCTTTTTTATATCCAAGCCGGTCATAGTAGTATTGAATATATTCCGGTGCAATTGCATTAAAGAAAATGGTAGTCTTCTCGTTTTCGGATGTTGACTTGTTTGTATGGCTCTCAACCACAAGTTCCCTGAAAACTCCAAACCGCTCTGTTTGGTAAAAATTTTCATTTATCAGAGTGAATAATCCTGTTGCCACAAGCAGGGTCACACTTATTACCTGCGTACGGAGATTTCCCTCACCCCAGAATGAGAAGAGAAACATTGTAAGGAAAGGGAACGTGAAGAGGAGAACAGAATACTGAAGTACAGGATTTACAAGGGTAGAATAATAATATCCTGTGAGGAAAGTCACTGCAAATAATCCCAGGCAAACGGCGTGAAGCTTACTTGTTTTTTTGCGAATGGCCGGTATTCCCAGTGGAAGAATCACCAGGGCAATCAATGTAACTGCAAAGAAGGTGCTGTCATAGGCGCTGTTATACAGGAAGCGCAAAAGAAAATTCGGTTCCGGAGGCCCCAGCCAGGAATCAAGTCCGCCCCGACTCAGCTGTTCCAGCGTAATACCGGTATGAGGCAGGAATAATACTACTCCTAATGCACCTCCGATAAGATAGGGTTTGAAGTTGTTTTTGTTCAGAAAGAGAAATCCTGCCAGACCAAGTAAGGCGGCAAACATACCGCTGAAATAATGGTTGTAGAGGTTCAGGGCTGTGAATAAAGCCAGTCCGGCTGCCCACCACCAGTTAATTTTTTCGTCAAAAAGTATCTTTGTCCAGCAATATGCCATACCAAGGGCGAAAAACATACCCGGGGCATAAGGGCGGGCAATCTGGGCATACATCAGCGGTAGTTGAAGGATGGCAATAGCGGTGGCTGCCATTAATCCCGCGTTGGTGCCAAACCATTTTTTTCCTACAAGAAAGGTCAGCCAAACGCCCAGCGTACCAACTATCAAAAATGGGAAGCGAAGGGCGAACGGGGAGTCTCCGAACACATGGGTCCAGAAATAAAGGAATGATTGTAAGCCTGCTGGATGGAAATCCGGGCGTACTCCTTTTTCAAGAAGTTCGCCAAAAGTGGGATACTGAAGCCGCAGCCAGGCGCTTAGTTCGTCGTTGGTCAGAGACCAGTCATCAAAATGAAACCACCGCAGGATAAAAGCGAGAATCAGCAGTAGAACCGGAAGAATATGTTGTGATTGCAGTTTCATTTTATTGGGAAGGCACTGGCATAGCGGTTGGTACTCTGTATGCTGCTGTAAAGGTCATTATACGTATCCTGCTCAGGTAAAAAATAGACGCTGCCGGACGTACTCATTTGTTTCATCTCTTCTTCCCCGGCATAAAAAACAAGCAGAGATCTTCTGGGATCATCTTTCATTTTTACGGCGAGTTCATTGTACCACCATCCGCAAATTATGCCCGACGGTTTCAGCTCGTCAAGGGAAGCGATAACCCGGTCTGTAAAATCTAATTTATTTCTTCGTTTGCTTGTTTCATTGAATACCGGACCGGAAACGGGGTCAAAGAATATTTCCTGCCCGCCGCTGCGGAAAGTAACAGCAAGGGCTGAGGAATCAGCTCCGCGTAAATTATCGGTAAGATTGATTCCCATGCACCAGGGTGAGAGTACGATCAGAACCGTAAAAATATTCAGCGCACGGCTTTTCAGTCTGTCAAGAAAGAAGAGCAGGGCAAAAGGTATCATGGGGATCAGATACCCGGACTTTTGAGGCAAGCGGAGGTAAGCAATGGTGAACAGAACAGCAGCAAGAAGGAATGCTGTTAAAATGGCGGGATTCCCTGTTTTTGTACGTAGGGCAGGAAATAAAAATATACCGAGTGCGGTGATTCCGAGTATTCCCCAAACTCCAAGACTCATTTTGTAAAGTAGTTTTATAAGATGCGGATAAGGGAATTGGTCATAATACATAAAGAAAGCGGGACCATATTTCATGATGACCGGAATATAAAAAAGCAATCCTGTGATGGCGCATATGATCCCAGCGATAAGAGTGTTTCTCCATAGTTGTCCGGAGTTGAGGGGAAGTCCGGCCAGTGGAATAAAGCAAATCAGCCAGGCTCCGCTGGTAATACGGCAGGCCATTGCAAGTCCGAACATTATTCCCGCCAGAGGTATTTTCTGTTGAATAAAGAAGTAGCCTCCGCCAAGGGCGAAGGCCGCAGCCCATACATAATCAATACTATAAGTAGAAGCGGCAAAGAAGACAGGAACCATTCCCAGTAGTAAAGAGGCCATCCATGGCTTGGGAATTTGTAAACGGGAGGCAATCTTACCGAAGAAAAAAACTGCTATTGTGCTGAAAAAGGCCGAGAGCAGATTGAAGAGTATCGGAGAAGGGTCTTTTCCTATTCCGGCGTACATATATTCCTGCAGGGGATGCCCCGGCAGCCGGGAAGCGCTGTATTCTCCTGTCCTGTACATCTCCATGGCATTTAAGGCGAGACCCCAGGAATCTTCCTCATGTCCGAATCCGTCGGAAAGAAAGGGAAGCCGGGAAATAAAGACGATCAGACACGCAATGAAAAGGGAGCGATTCATCCTCCAAGCCGTTGACGAACCACTTCGTAAAGCACAATGCCGGCCGCCACAGAAACGTTCAGAGAGCCAATCTTTCCAGCCATGGGGATCCTGATTTTATCATCTGACATTGTTAGCAATTCATCCGATATGCCATCTTCCTCGCTGCCCATGATCACGGCCAGTGGACCTTGCAGATCGCGGCCGAACATAAGATCATTTGTTTTCTCTGTGCAGGAAACGATTCTTAACCCCGAATTCTTCATGTAACGGAGGGCATTTACGAGATGATCCTCCTTGCACACTGTTATGCGGTTCAAGGCTCCTGCACTGGTCTTGATCGCGTCCGGACCTACCATCGCACCACCTTTAGCGGGTATAACCACTGCATGCACTCCCGAACATTCGGCTGTGCGGCAGACGGCTCCGAAATTGCGGACATCGGTGATCCTGTCCAACACAAGAACCAGAGGCGTTTCTCCCCGTTCGAAAGCATTCGCGATCACATCTGCCAGAGAAGCATATTCTACTGCGGATAAAAATGCGGCAACGCCCTGGTGATTTCTTCCGGGAGCCAGACGGCTTACTTTCTCTGCAGGAACATACTGGTATTCAAGGTCACGTTCTTTCAGCAACAACTTCAGATCCCGTATGTTTTCGCCTTTGAGGCCATTTTGTATAAATATTCGTTCGAATTTCTTTCCGGCACCTGCTGCCTCAGCTACTGCATGGATACCGTAAATAAGATTACCCGATTTTTCCCTGTCCTGGTTCTTCACGATCACTTGTCTATAAATATGCGCCCGTCGCGCCAGGCATTTGCCGCTTTATACCATCCGTCCTGATAGGTCGGACTCCGCTCCAGACGGAAATCGTTTCCTGAAAAAGGATTAATTACTCTCGTAAAAGTGAATGAGAGAGAATTTATGTTGTTTTCTTCCCCGTAAACCCACGTTTCACGGTCGTTGTTTCGGTAGAGAACATTCGGGGGGCCGTAAACGATATACACGAGGCCACGATCTGTTTTCCATCCCTCAAGGTAGGATGTAAAATGATCATTGGCGTCATAAACCCGGTTATAGAATTTGCGGATCAGTTCCTTGCCTCTGTCAATGTTACCTCCACTGCTGAGCCAGAAACTATCCACCGCGGTCTTCCGGTTTGGATTTCGCATCATTTTATCATACTCGTTTTTGCTGGTCAGGTACCTGAGCGGTTGAATCATTGCTTCATACGTTCTGAACCTGGGATAATTTGGCATGAAACATACAAGTGTCAGGCCTTCGATCCGGCCACTGTCGAGCTGCAGATGATAAATCCCTGGTTTGGGAGCTGTAAAGATGAATCTTCCGTCGGATCCCGGCGTTACGGCATAAAAAGAATCGGGTCTGAATTCAAAGCCCTTGGGGGAGAAATAGGAAAAAGGAGGAGGGGGGAGGGAGAACTCGCGGTTATAATACCTCACATACAATTTCTCGGGATTGTTACGGTGTCGGATCACCAGCGTATCTCTGGTTTGCAGATGTTCAATGAAAGCGGGTATACCCGGCTGGCCTGGGTTGCTGATAAAGAAATTCTGCCGTTGATAGATATTGGTCTTCTCAACAGGCAGATAGTCCGTCCGGTCCGCCATTCTGTTGATGTCGTATAGTTCGATCTCCAGCACAAGGTCTTTGCCAGCTGGAATTGTGAGCTGAAAACTGCCGTTAAGTATCTGCGATGGATCATTCTCAAATACATCTTCTCTTACTACGGTTCCACTATCGATGAAAAGGTGGTCAGCATAATCATTTTTCAATTTCCAGCTAAATGAAAAACGGGCAACGTACTTCTCACCTGTGGCATCCTTTGAATAAAGCAGGTTATCGGCACTGATGCGATAATACAGGCGCGAGACACCTTCTGTTTCATGGGCTACACGGTATACCGGCTGAAGGTATCCTGGTTCTTTGTTAAAAATGAAAGCAATATTCTGATCGCTAATCCCCTTGCCGCCAGTGCACGTGGAGGAAGTGAGGATAGCCAGACCTGCCAGTAAAAGAAGTGATATGAAAAAGGGTCGGAACATATCCGTATATACATGGTAAAGTTACGCTTTTTGTGCTTTTCAGAAAAGCCCTGCGATCCCGAAATGGATCTTGCCGTTTCGCAGATCAGGGCCCGCCGGGAGCTCGCTTCCCAGGGCATAGCTCAGTGAAAAAATGCCTGCCCTTGTTTCGAAACTGATCCCGGCTCCGTAGCTTAGTAGAAAACCCTCCCGTGAAGCAGTCAGGCTGTAGTTTTCATACCAGGCGCTCTCTCCGAAAAAGTGGAGATAAGAGTTTTGTTCGAGCAGGTAACGGTATTCCAGCGTGGCTGCACCGTAAGCACTGCAGGGGATACTTTCCTCATCGAACCCTCTCACGGTGTGTGTGCCACCTATCCGTACAAGCTCGTTTTGGAAAATATTCTCAGAAACCAGACCCGAACCCCTTACGCCCGTCATCAGGGCTGAACGGCGGAAGAGAGGCAGGAACCAGCGGGCTTCACCTTCAAGTACGTAGCTCGAAGTCTGCAAATCTGTGTTTAGATAGGCTGCGTCACCAATGCCTGCATTGGGAATGATTTTCTTGATCCCGGCCTTTCCGGTGGCTACAATCTGGTAACCTGAACGCGGATTGTAACGGTAATCCAGATCCTCCAGTTTGAGACTGAGTCCGTACAGTGTACTCTGCATATCGGCAGCGGGGGGAAGGGTGCTGATCTGCTGGTACGCAGAGGTTGAAAGAAGGTTCAGTGTTCTGCGGTCCACAAATCCGCGCACCGAACGCTTTCCACTGAGTTTGAACTCTATTCCTGCAATGGGATTCACCTCAATCCAGCTCGTATCTTTTTTGTAAAGCCTGAACCGGAGATCAAGACAAAAAGGTGATTGGAACAAGTATGGATAAAAAAAATGAGCCTTCATGTCCTGTGTCTGTACCTGCAGCTGTCGCCAGTTAAACTCATGACTTTCTCCCCGTGAAAAAGCGTTCAGGATTTTCAAGCGTACATCGCCGGTAAAAATCGCTTTTCCTGTTTTGGAATCCGGTTGAAATCCCAGGATGCCGTCGAACTGGCTTGCTCTCTTTTTGTTCAGTATCAGCCGTACGGTCGCCTTTTCGTTTAAGAACAATACCTCAGGGCTTCCATCAGCTTTCAGGAAGGGGATTTCTTTGAGTTTAACAGAAATATTCCGGATGTTCTTTTCATTATAGGGATCACCGGGGCGTATACCAAGATGAGATTGTATAAAGGCATTACTCACACGGGCATTGCCCTTGATTATCAGACTGTCAATAAGGATGAGAGGACCTTTAACCGTTACAAGTTTTGCGCTGATTTTTTGCGGCAGGATCTTCACGGAGTCAAGGCGGGTCACGATAAAGGGATAGCCATTTTCTTCGCCATACTTAAGGATGCGTTCCATAAAACGCGATAGCGTTTGAATCTGAAAGGCCCCGTGAGGAATATCTTTCTCGCGAATTCCTGCGAGTGCAAGAAAAGCGCGGGATTCTTCATCCGGCTGGATATCCGCCCATTCAAATCGCGTTCCGCAGTGTAGTATAACAGTACGCAAATTGCCTTGATCATAAAGGGAATCAGCTCTTGCAGTAAGATATCCTTCGCTGTGAAGTTTTGAAATAAAATCACCGATCTCCTGGTTGCGTGTTACGGTGTCGGAAAAAGACTGATTATAATCCCGTCTGAGACAGGTTTCATGATAGCGTGAAGTGAACAGCAGACCATATTTTTGCTGACCCACCAGTGAAATGTAAGAAATGAATAAGACGAAAAACAGCGAAAGCCGGTTCATGACATAAGATTACTAAAACGGACCCTTCCCGGAAAAATTCTCAGTCCTTGAACTTTCCTTTACGGGCCAGCTTTTTGGACTCGGTCAGCAGCAATTCCTTGTCAACTGGAACCACACCTACCTTTTCACAAACCAGTCCCCCGGCCAGATTGGCTATGGAAGCCATGGCAGTAGGGGTCATTCCAGCAGCAAGGCACAAAGCGGCGGTGCTGATCACCGTGTCGCCCGCGCCCGAAACATCTGCAATATTGCGGACATGAGCAGGTATAATCTTGTCTGTTCCGTTCCCGCTCACATAGATTCCCAGTTCAGAAAGCGTGATCATGGCAATATCCAGCTTCAGTTTATGCTTTAGAATGTTGACCGCTCTGCTGAGGTCACCGGGATCGCTATGGTCAAATTCCACTTTCAGTCCTTCTTTCAGTTCTTTCAGATTCGGCTTGAAGAGCGTTACGTTCTTATAGGAGTTGAAGTTCTTTTTTTTGGGATCCACCACTACCGGTATTTTCTTTCGCCGGGCTTCGGTAACAACCTTGTTGATCAGGTCAGGAGTGATAAGTCCTTTGTCATAGTCTTCAAAGATCACAACATTGATCCTTTCTTTCTTTAGAAGGTAGGAGATGAGCGTTAGAAACTGTTTTGTTTCATGTTCGGAAATGGTTTCTTCCACTTCTTCGTCCACTCTAAGCATCTGGTGATTGCTGGAGATCACACGTGTTTTTACGGTGGTGATTCTTTCCCGGCTTTTCAGAATCCCTTTATTGGGAAGTTTCTGTGCACGCATGAGTTCCAGAAAGAGGTTACCCTTTTCGTCATTACCGATCACCGAACATAGAATGGGAGTAGCGCCGAGCGCCTGAATGTTCAGTGCCACATTGGCGGCGCCTCCCAGGCGGCTTTCTTTTCTTTCGATAGCAACAACCGGTACCGGGGCTTCAGGGGAGATTCGGGAAACACGCCCCCACATATAGGAGTCCACCATCACATCCCCGATGATCAACACTTTGAGATTATCAAAGTGTTTAAAAAACTGGCTGAGTTTACGTTCGTTCACGGGTTCAGCTTAATCCTTCCAGGGCGAGTTTCATTCTCCGGATGGCTTCACGCAAATTGGCTTCAGACGTGGCATAGGAAAAACGTAAATACCGGTCATCTCCGAATGCAGCGCCGGGAACAAGAGCAACATGCGCTTTATCCAGCAGGTACATGCAAAGATCGGTTCCGTTTCTGATCACCGTATTACCATTTGTTTTTCCGAAATAGCTGCTGACCTCCGGAAAGAAATAAAAGGCTCCTTCGGGCAGGTTGGTTTTCATTCCGGGAATGTCTTTCATCAGGTCATAGCAAAGATCGCGGCGTTTGCGAAAGGCATCGCGCATGGGCATAATCTCACGGGGATCCATTAATACCGCGGCATGGGTTGCCTTCTGGGCAATAGAACAGGTTGCGGAAGTGAATTGTCCCTGCATCTTATCGCAGGCCTTGGCGATCTCTGCAGCGGCTCCCATATAACCTACCCTCCAGCCGGTCATTGCAAATGCCTTTGAAACACCGTTTATCGTAATCACACGGTCCCGCACAGACGGGAATTGTGCTATTGACTCGTGTTTGCCCGCAAAATTAATATGTTCATATATCTCATCAGAAATAATATAAATCTCAGGATAGCCGGCCAGTGCATCTGCGATATCCTGCAGTTCCTGTCTGGTGTAAACGCTTCCTGTCGGATTACAGGGAGAAGAGAAAATGAGCATGCGTGTTTTCGGGCTGATCACCTTGCGAATGTCTGCTCCGGTAACCTTAAAATTTCTTTCCAGCCCTGATTGAATAACCACTGGTTTTCCTTCGGCAAGTTTGATGATCTCCAGATAACTGACCCAGTAAGGAGCTGGAACAATCACCTCCTCTCCTGGATTCACGAGGCTCAGTACCGCATTGGCAATACATTGTTTGGCCCCGGTGGATACGACGATCTGATCCGGCTTGTAATCAAGACCATTGTCCCTTTTAAATTTAAGGGCAATAGCTTCCCGAAGCTCCTGATATCCTGAAACATGGGTGTAGTAGCTGAAGTCTGTATCAATGGCTTCTTTGGCAGCCTCCTTCACTTTGTCCGGTGTACGGAAATCAGGCTCACCCAGGCTGAGGGAGATGATGTCAATTCCCGAGGCTTTCAGCTCACGGCTTTTACGTGCCATGGCTATGGTTTGCGACTCGCTTAACGCGTTGATCCTCTCCGCAAGTTTCATAGAGGACAAAACTAAGCAAAATTTTTTCCGATATTTAGCCTTTCTTTTACCCTATGGACAGCCTTCTTCCGGCCATTATTCTTGTTCTAGTATCTGGTGCCATTGTTTTTATTGCGGTTTACTTCATCGTAAGGGAGTTTTTCATGAATGAAGCCCGTAAAAGAGCAGCGGAACTGAGAGCCGGCGTGGAGGCACAGGTGGTACCGGCACGTATGCAGGCCTATGAACGGATTGTGTTGTTTCTGGAGCGTGTTGCGCCATCTTCCCTTATTATGAGGGTTCATAAAAATGGCATGACTTCCAGGCAGCTGCAGGCTGAACTGGTGCGCAGTATTCGCCATGAATACGAACATAATATTTCTCAGCAGGTTTATATTTCGGCACAGGCCTGGGAATCGGTTAAGTCAGCGAAAGAGGAGACCATTAAAATGATCAACATTGCCTCCACCAAGGTGCCGGATCACGCCACCGGCATTGATCTGAGTCAGAAGATTTTTGAGATCGGCACACAATTACACAAGCTTCCGACAGATATAGCTTTGGAGATGATTAAAAAAGAATTCAATGCATCCTTCTGATGACTGATAAACGCACGGATTCAGGTATTGAGATCAAAGAAAACTACCCTCGCTGGGAAGCCCAAATGGAAAGGGCGGGGGTGTTTCCGTTTACACGGGGGGTACAGCCCGATATGTACCGGGGGAGGTTGTGGACCATGCGGCAATACGCCGGTTTCAGTACAGCAGAGGAATCCAATAAACGCTACCTCTATCTTCTGTCGCAGGGTACTACGGGACTTTCCGTTGCTTTTGATCTTCCTACTCAGATCGGATATGATTCAGATCATGCTTTTGCTGAGGGGGAAGTAGGAAAAAGCGGGGTGGCGATTGATTCCTTGAGGGACATGGAAATATTGTTTAATGGGATCAGGCTGGAGGATGTCACCACAAGCATGACAATCAATTCCACCGCTGCCATCCTGTTGGCTATGTACATTGCTCTTGCGAAGAAACAGGGTGCCTCGCTTGAAAAGATATCTGGAACAATTCAGAATGATATCCTCAAAGAGTATGCTGCACGCGGCACGTACATCTATCCGCCGCAGCCCAGCATGCGGATCATCACAGATATTTTTGAATATTGCAGCAGGGAAGTTCCACGTTGGAATACTATTTCGATTTCGGGCTACCACATACGGGAAGCGGGTTCCACGGCGGTGCAGGAGTTAGCATTTACACTGGCCAACGGAAAAGCTTATCTGAAGGCGGCCATTGCAAAAGGGCTGGATATAAATGTATTTGCCAAACGCCTCTCTTTCTTTTTCAATGCGCATAACAATTTATTTGAGGAGGTGGCAAAATTTCGCGCGGCGCGGCGTATGTGGGCTCAGATCACCAGGGAACTTGGAGCAACGGATCCAAGAGCTATGATGCTGCGATTTCATACTCAGACCGGAGGAAGTACGCTCACCGCACAACAACCGCATAATAACATTTCAAGAGTAACCATTCAGGCTTTGGCTGCTGTTCTTGGAGGTACGCAGAGCCTGCATACCAATGGATTTGATGAAGCGCTGAGTATTCCGACCGAAACTGCTGCCCGCATTGCATTGCGAACGCAGCAAATTATTGCCTTCGAAAGCGGAGTGGTGGATGCCGTGGATCCTCTGGGCGGTTCATGGTTTGTGGAAGCTCTTACGGAGGAGGTGGAAGCAATGGCCTGGGAATATATACGGAAAATCGATGGGATGGGAGGAGCCGTAGCTGCTATTGAGAAGGGATTTGTTCAGAAAGAGATCGCCTTAGCCTCCTACCGGTATCAGGAACGTATCGAAAAAGGTGAAAAGGTGATTGTGGGAGTGAATAAATTTCAGATAGAGGAGACGCCGGTGGATGATATTTTTTCAGTAGATGATAATATAAGAATTCTGCAGTCAGCAAATCTGCAACGGCTTCGTGAAGATCGTGATGCCGCCAGAGTTCGAAGCACACTTGCAGCCGTGGAAGAGGCTGCAAAGGGAACGGCCAATCTGATGCCTCCTATTCTTGCCGCAGTAGAATCCTATGCTACCCTCGGAGAGATAGCCGACGTGCTTCGCAGAGTTTTTGGAGAGTATAAAGCATAAAAATGCAACGCATGGTCATAAAATACAATTTCTTGTTTCTGTTCTCCTTATTTCTATCTGTGGCGGTTTGTGCGCAAACGCCGGATTGTAACAAGTTTAAAGAGGGAACGTTTATTTATCCCACACTTCCTGGAAAAAAGAGTGTGCGAAAGGGAAAGATTCAGGAAAGCTGGGATTACAGCACAAAACAAATGATCTGGTCCGTTAAATGGGTGAATGATTGTGAGTATATTCTTACCTTCAGGAAAGCACTTGTAAAGGACATCAATTTCAGGAAGGGCGACAAAATCCATGTTAAAATTGTTCGTACGGAAGGCAATTGTTACCTCAGTGAACTCACTTTCTATAACAGGAAAAACCCAAAAGGCCTCAGGATAGAAGGAGGCGAACTCTGTTTGCAACAATAATTAAAAGTCAGGTTTCTTTCGAAGACACGGCGGCTTTCTTTTTGGACCAGTAGATGCCAAAAATTCCAAGCAATATAAGCACCACCGCTATAATTTCTGCTTGTGTAACCTGTGTTCCCATTATAGAATATGTGATGTTGATCCGGATCTGTTCAATTGCGAAGCGTTCTGCGCCGTTAAGGATAAGATACACAGAAAACATCAAGCCGGGAATAAGAAGTCTTTTACGCAGGACCCAAAGCACTCCAAACAATGCCATGCACATGAGCACTTCATAGAGGGGCGTGGGAAAAACCGACTCCAGGAGGTAGGGCGTTTCATCCCAATTGCAGAAGGGTGATCCACAGTCGCCGTTAACATTATTAGGATAATTGTATGACCACAACCAGTCCGGTAATCCGCTCATCCATTCCGGCTTTGGCGCGGTGTTTACAATTCCCCAGTCCCCGTCTCCTGCAACATGGCAGCCAATTCTTCCAATAGCATAGGCGAGCATGAGGCCGGGGGCACAGGCATCCATCACATGCAGCAGGTTTAGTTTGTTTTTAAAGGCATACCACAGAACAGATAATCCTCCAACAATTAATCCGCCGTACATGGCCAGCCCTGCGAAGGAAAACAATACGCCAAGGGGATCCTGCACAAATTTTCCGGGATCTTCCAGTGCGTCAAATAATTTCGCTCCAAGAATGCCCCCGATGGCTGCCAGCAATGTCATGCTTCCGACATGTTCATGTGGCTGCATGAGTTCGTTCACTTCCTCTGGTTGCGGGTATTTTTTTTGCTCTTTTGTCCAGTCACGGTAACGCAGATAGCCAAACAGACCGGCGCCAATAATACCTCCCACCGGATTGCCACGTACCGACAGAATGAAGCCCTGAGTGTCGTTCAGAAAATCATCGTAATCTATTATAATAAGGAGAAGTTTATATCCCAAGATGAATCCTCCTGCAAGTGAAGGCAGGTAATCCTTCCAGGTGGGTGGAACACCTTTCCGAACTCTGCGGGAGGTGCTGGTAAGCAAGCCCAATTCCTGCTTTCGTTTTAATTCTTTGGCAAAAACCCAAGCAGAGACTAGGAACGCGACCGCCACAAAAAACCCGAAACTCTGTACCATTTTCAGAAATTCGATTTCTATACCGAAAAGATCCTTGAAAGCGTAATACAGGTTGGGATACATCAGTGAATGATTTCTGGTTCCGGAAGAGTTTCCGGCTGGATGAGTACATTGTGTGTTTTCCGAACGAGATCGGATCGGTATGGCATTACTACTTTAAGATAATTGTCCGTGTATCCGTGCATCATACCGTTGGGGTCGCCGGCTTCGAAAAGCACAGGGCGCGGGGTGTCTTCAAAGCGCTGACGGAATATCCTGCGTTTTTTATCCGATAGTATCTGTAATGTACGGTTTCTTTTTTTTCGCTCCCGCGGATCAACCGGGTGGCCGAGGTGAAGGGCTTCGGTGTTGTCGCGTTCTGAATAGGTGAATACATGCAGATACGAAACGTCGGATGTGCGCAGGAACTCATACGTTTCTATGAATTCTTTCTCTGTTTCTCCCGGAAAGCCAACGATCACATCCACACCAATGGCGCAATGAGGTATATGTTTGCGTATGAGATCCAGTCGGTCGCGATAAAGCGTGGAGCGGTATCTTCGTTTCATCAATCCAAGGATGTGGTCGCTTCCACTTTGAAGGGGAAGATGAAAATGTGGCGCAAATCGCCGGCTGCCGGCAACAAAACGAATGATTTCCTCTGTAAGTAAATTCGGCTCGATAGAGGATATCCTGAAACGATCAATTCCTTCCACTTCATCGAGCACACGGATGAGATCCAGAAAAGTCTCATTGCCGTTTCTGAAATCACCGATATTCACACCTGTAAGTACGATTTCCCGAACTCCTTTACTGGCTATGCTGGCAGCTTGTTCCCTGATGCCGGAGACGGAACCGCTACGGCTCTTTCCCCTTGCCATTGGGATTGTACAGTAGGTGCATGGATAGTCGCATCCATCCTGAATTTTTAGGAAACTGCGCGTACGGTCACCGGATGAAAACGACGGTACAAAATCCTGAAGTGCTGAAGTTTCACAGGAATGTACTTCAGTCTGCGTTCGTTTGGATATATCCGCGAGGTATGACACTATGTTGAATTTTTCGCCGGCTCCAAGTACTATGTCTACGCCCGGAATACGTGAAATGTCCTCCGGTTTGAGTTGGGCATAGCACCCCGTTACCACTATCAGCCCGGCCGGGTTCCGCTTTAGCGCGTCTCTTATTAATTTTCGGCATTCCCGGTCAGCATTTTCTGTTACGCTGCAGGTGTTGATGATATATATGCCGGCTGCCGATTCAAAATCCTTACGAATAAATCCCGCCTCACTGAGTTGCCTGGCAATAGCCGAAGTTTCTGAAAAATTCAGTTTACACCCCAGGGTATGATAGGCCACGGTTTTCACAGAAGGCAAAGATACGCAGAAGGTCCGGCATGTACTCAGGGTGCTCATGATCCCCCCCCGCGTATCGTATTCCAGGGGGGCTTTTGTTGAAAACACTGTTATTATCTCCTTTTGGGGCGGAGACGGACAGCGTGGCATACACCGTATTATTACACCATGAGAAAATGGCTCATTATTATCATCCCGGTCTTGCTTTGCACCTGTGGGGCTCCGGATAACGTCACCGATAAGATGATCTTCCGGTATAACGAGATGGCCGGTATCACGTCTCTTGACCCGGCGGCTGCAAATAATCTGGAGAATATCTGGGCCGTAAACCAGCTTTTTAACGGGCTGGTGCAGTTAGACGATTCCCTGCATGTGATTCCCTCCATTGCTTCTTCATGGACTGTTTCGGATGATGGAAAAGTGTATGTATTCAAACTGAGGCACGACGTATTCTTTCACGACAACGAATATTTTCCGGATGGAAAGGGCAGACAGGTTGTAGCAGATGATTTCCTGAAGTCATTCATCCGGCTGCATGAGCATCCCAGTGAACAATCTGCCAAATTCCTTTTCCATTTGATGGACCTGTCGGATCCATCACGTCCACACGGATGTGATTCTCCGGATACCGGCACATTCAGGATTTTTTTGAAAGATCCTTATCCGCCGCTTCTTGAGGTGCTCACCATGCAGTATTTCTCTGTAATACCTGTGGAAATCGCAGAGCGTTACGGGGAAGAGTGGAGGTATAACCCTGTTGGAACAGGCCCGTTCCGATTCCGTATTTGGGAGGAGGGATCGAAGCTCGTGATGGCAAAAAATGACAATTATTTTGAAACGGAGAACGGTGTTCGGCTACCCTTTCTTGATGCCGTTACAGTAACGTTTATCCGTGACCGCGAAGCCATGATGGGACAATTTATGGCAGGAAAGTTAGATATGGTTTCAGGAGCAGATGTGATTAACCGGGATATGGTATTGGATAACGAGGGCAATCTTCAAGCGCGTTATACTGATTCATTTCTGATCCAGAAATCTTCATTTATGAAAACCGACTACATGGGGTTTCTGGTGGATGGATCACTGGATCAGATGAAAAACAATCCACTGCTTGACAAGCGGATCCGGCAGGCGTTAAATTATACTGTGGATAAGGAAAAGATGATCAAATATCTGCGAAAGGGAATAGGCGTACCGGCCGTGGCAGGATTTATTCCTGTTGGAATGCCTTCCTATGCTCCGGCAGTAACAGGATACACCTATGATCCAGAGAAAGCTCGCCGGCTTCTCAAAGATGCGGGTTATCCCAACGGAAAGGGTTTGCCTCAGATTGTAATGAATATTACCCCTCCCTTTCAGCAGCTGAGTGAATTTATGGAAGTGCAAATGGAGGATGCCGGATTCGATATTCGGATTAATATTAATCAGACGGTAGTTCACCGGGATGAGGTGGAGAATTCCAAGCTGCCGTTCTTCAGGAAGACTTGGGTGGCGGACTATGCAGACGCAGAAAATTTTCTTTCCATTTTCTATTCAAAGAACTTCTCACCGGAAGGATCTAATTATTTTCATTTTAAAAACGAGCAGTTTGACCGATTGTATGATTCTGCACTGAAAGTGAACAACCGCGAGCAAAGATATGCCCTCTACCGCGAGATGGACCAGATCCTTATGGATGAGGCAGTGGTAATGCCATTGTATTATGATGAGGTGCTCCGGTTGGTTAACCGCAAGGTGGTAGGACTTCATCCCAACGCGATGAACCTTCTTCAGTTGAAGCGTGTGAAAAAATTGAAGTGATCAGCTGAATTGTAAATCAAATAGTTTGCGGTACGCACCGTTCTTCCGGAGAAGCTCCTGGTGAGAGCCTTCCTCTATAATCTCTCCACCGTCCATAACCAGAATACGGTCAGCTTTTTGAACAGTTGCCAGACGATGAGCTATCACAATGGACGTGCGGCCCTCAGTTATTTTCTGCGTTGCTCGCTGAATCATTAGCTCACTTTCTGTATCCACGCTGCTTGTGGCTTCATCCAGAATGAGAAGATGTGGTTTAAAAACATAGGCCCGGATGAATGCGATCAGCTGACGTTGCCCCGCGCTCAACACCGCCCCGCGCTCCATGACATTAAAATCGAGTCCGCCGGGTAACCTGGAAATGAATTCCCATGCACCGATAGCTTTGGCAGATTCTTCAATCACCGCATCAGGTATGTTCTGATACAGCGTAATATTATTCCGGATAGTATCGGAAAAGAGAAAAACATCCTGTAATACCACACCGACGGATCGCCGTAATTCCGGAAGATCATAGTCGCGGATATTTACCCCATCGAGCAGGATTTCACCATTATTGAATTCATAACTCCGGTTCAGAAGGTTTATTATTGAACTTTTTCCGGCACCTGTGGCCCCGACAATAGCCAGCGTTTCACCGGGGTTCGCCTTGAAGCTTATCCCTTTTATCACATAATGTTCCTTGTTGTAGGCGAACCATAGATTTTTCACTTCCAGAGCTCCTTTCCACTTTTCAGGAACATACTTTCCGTTATCCGATATAGATTCCCGGGTGTCCAGTACTTTAAAGACCCGTTCGGAGGCCACCATACCCATCTGTAGAGTATTGATGCGGTCTGCAAGCATCCGGATGGGGCGGAAAAACATCTGCACGATCATAAGAAAGAACACGATCTCTCCAACACCAACACGTCCACTGAATACATCAGCGCCCGAACGCCACACCAGCAAGCCAATTGATACGGAAGACAATACTTCCACTATTGGAAAAAAAACAGAGTAGTGCCATACTGATCGGATGTTAGCATCACGGTGCATTTTATTGATTTCACGGAATTTCTCCAGTTCCTTCTCTTCCCTATGAAAAACCTGTACGATTTTCATCCCTGTAATGTGCTCCTGTGTAAAAGCATTCAACCGGGCTATTTGAGTGCGAACATCCTGGAAGGCCGATTTTACAGCATTTTTAAACACCCAGGTTGCTATCAGCAGCAATGGCAATGTGGAAAGAGTAATGAGAGACAATCGCCAGTCAATGATAAACATTCCGGAAACATATACAGTAAGCGTAAGAATATCTCCTGCGATCACAATAAATCCTTGTGAAAAAATTTCTTCAATTGCTTCAATATCCGAAACCGTGCGTGTTACCAGCATCCCAATCGGCGTGTTATCGAAATATTTCGATTTTAATCCAGAAATATGATGAAAAAGCTGTACGCGAATATCACGGATAATGTGCTGCCCCAGCCAGGAAGTATAATAGGAATTGAGATAATGAAACAACGCTTCAGTAAGGAGTACCGACAGGAGAATAAAGAACATTCGCGTAAGCATTCCCGTGTCTGGATGATCCACGATGTACTCATTGATTGTGAACATAACCAGTACAGGTCTGGCGAAGGCGAGAAAGGATAATAAAAAAGTGAGTAGTATGCACAGAGCAAAAACCGCACGGTAGGGGCGTGCATAGGAAATCACTCTCCTGAACAATTTTAGATCAAATGCCTTTCCCGTTACACCGGAACTTTCACTCATTTGAAGGTGTCTTTTGGGTATTCCACTCGTGTAAGATAAAGTCCACAGGCTAATGCAGATTTTCCCGCTTTCTTACGGTCGCGTCCGCGGATAACAGCATCCCAATCGGTGAGACTGAGTTTGCCACGACCTACATCCATCATAGTTCCAGTAAGAGCTCTTACCATGTTGCGGAGAAACCGGTCAGCCGTAATTCGGAACACATAAAGATCTTGCGTTCTTACCCATTCAGCATGGTGGATTGTGCACACCGTTGTTTTTTGTCCGCCACCTGTACGACAAAATGCGGCAAAATCCTTATGATGTAACAATCGTTCTGCAGCCTTTTGCATTTTTTTCAGATCCGGTATGTCATGAATTTGCCAGGCTTTGTTGTTCAGGAATGGATCCTTGCGCAGAGAGATCAGGTACTCATAGGTTCGACGAGTAGCTGCAAAACGCGCACTGGCAAGCGGAAGGGCATCATAGATTCCAAGAATAACAATGTCTTCGGGTAAAAGGCGGTTGATCTTGAATAGCGTGCGTTCCCTGTCGTTTTGCAGATTATTTCCCTTCACTTGTAAGTCTGCGAAGAATTCCCGTGCATGCACTCCAGTGTCAGTTCTTCCGCAGCCATTTAAAAAACAAGTTTCCCTTAATATCGTTGTAAAAGCATGGTTTACAGTCGCCTGTACGGTTTCGGCTGTGTTCTTTTGGATTTGCCATCCATGGTAGGATGTGCCGTCAAATGCCAGCTTTACGAAATAGTTATGTGTCACAGGGTCAGGGGAGCAAAAGTAATACATCATTTGCAACCTTGATGGGGGGAGATCTAAAAAGGCTAACTCAGCGGAACCCTGGGCGGAGCCAGGCTATCTGAGTTCTTATTGCTTTGTGTACGTTGCCGTACCATTCAAAGTGTTCATACCCTCTACAATTTGATAGTTCATTCGGAACCGAATAGGATTTGTGCCTATAAGAGTACCCGGAACCGGGGTGCTGAACGTTCTTGACAGCGGAGGAGTGCCGCAGACCAGCGTTTGTGACGGCACATTAAACTGATCTCCGACGGTATAGTAATCAATATAAATGGCCGCATTTGCCAGATTTCCAAAGTGGTTCAGGATAATCCGGTCGTTAACGGTAGTTGAGACCAGAATCGTTTCAGGATAATCTGTAAGAGGTCCGCCCCAAACACTGTCGTGCACCAGGTAACTACCCCGGTAAGCATCCATAGTGTTCTTTACAGAAATACTCCTTTCCAAAGTAGATTTGTTCCCTGAAAAGTCACTGACCGAATAAGTAATAACATAGGAGCCGGCCTGATCGGGATCAACGCCACCGCTGACATCAATTTTCCGTGTGAGGTCCCCATCGCGGTCATCCTGTGCAGTGGCTCCTGGATCCGTATAGGAATCACCAATAATCAGTGAAACAGAGGTAGCACCGTTGAGCGTTATTACCGGGGGAGTTTTGTCATCTTTTCTGCAGGAGAGAAGTGACAAAGAAAGAATCAGAACAAGAAAGTAAGGTAATCTCAGCGTTGTAACCATGCTGTGCAGGTATCAGCACTCATTCCATCTGTCCAGCTATAACGGATGCGAAGACGTGTAGGTGGATTATTATTCAGAATCAACGTGGGCGGAGTGAATATATTGTCAATATAGCGCGTCAGATTCGTGTCAAGATATTGGCCCGCAGGAACTAAAATGCTGCTATCGCCCAATGTAGCCCATATCCACGAAGCATAATTCGAAAAATTGATGATGCGCACTAGTCTGTTGACAGTATCAGAAACAACCAGATTGGCCGCATAGGATACTGCGGAGGAGGAGAGCGTATCCCGGCAGTTTGGATAAGCACCTCCGAATATTTCTGCTTCATTAATTATAAATACATGGCGTATCCGCTGTGTGGTATTCCCAGATTCGTCCGTAACTGTGTAAATAATACTGTATTCACCTTTTCTGTTGGGATTTACGGAGTTAACAACAGACACATTACCCGTGAGGGCACCATCTTCGTCATCTTCGGCAATGTATCCGGGATCTATAAAAACCCCTGCACCTGCCGTTAAGGGCAGGTTCTGTGTAATGCTATCACCTCCAAGCAATTGCAGATCGGGAGCAGTTGTATCTGATTTCCTGCAGGCGAAAAGCAGAAGGAAAGGAAGTAATACTAGCCAAAGACGCATGGTCAAAGTTAATGAATTCGTGGCTTTCTTATCTTTGAGACATAGTCTGTCAGGATGAATCGATTTTTTCCATTGTTTGCGTTTCCGGTCATTGCGATGCTCACAGCCTGCGGACCCACGGAAGAGGAAGTTGCCGCCCGCAATAAAAAGATGCAGGACAGCCTTGACAGTATTGGAAAGATTGATGAGCAACGGATGATAGAGGAGATGATGGCGCAGCAGGACTCCCTTGATAAATTGATTGCTGATTCCCTTGAGAAGTGGCGGGCCGATAGTACCCGGATTCAGGATTCACTGCAGAGAAAAAGAACCAAAAAGACTATTCCGAAAGACGGGCCGAAAAAGTAATTACTTCTGTTCTTTGGTGATTTGGCTTTCACAACCGCATCCCCTGCCGCAAGCCGCTTGTTTTCGTTTGAAAAGGTAGCGTAGTGCCAGATAAATCACCGATGCGGAAACCAGAGCAATTACAAGAAAAGAGGAAGTGTTCATAGCCTCAAAGTTAGTACTTTTGCCCGGTATGATCACGGCAAATGACCCGGTCGTTTTTCAATCTAAAGGACTTCCTGACAGTGAGTTGTTGCGACTCTACCGGGAACTTCTCAAGCCCAGGCTCATTGAGGAGAAAATGTTGATTTTGCTACGGCAAGGGAGAATTTCAAAATGGTTTTCAGGGATCGGTCAGGAGGCCGGATCAGTTGGCGCCACGCTCGCGTTGCATCCGGACGAGTATATTCTGCCAATGCATAGAAATCTTGGAGTATTCACAGCCAGGGGGCTCCCAATGTGGAAGTTGTTCGCGCAGTTTCAGGGCAAAAAAGAAGGTTATTCCAAAGGACGTGAACGATCTTTTCATTTTGGCACGAATGAACACCATATCGTGGGTATGATTTCTCATTTGGGCCCGCAGATGGGAATAGCTGATGGGATCGCATTGGCCACCCGATTGAAGAAGGAGAATAAGGCAACGTTGGTTTACACAGGTGACGGTGGAGCAAGTGAGGGAGATTTTCATGAATCTCTGAATACAGCCGCGGTATGGGACCTGCCGGTTATCTTCTTGGTGGAAAATAACGGATGGGGTTTGTCTACGCCATCTTCTGAACAGTTCCGGTGTGCTCAGTTTATCGACAAAGCCCTTGGATACGGTATAGAAGCTGTTCAGGTAGACGGGAATAATATCCTGTCGGTATATAGAGAGGTGAAAAGAATTGCAGAGCAAATCAGGAAGAATCCCCGCCCGGTGCTGCTCGAACTTATCACCTTCCGGATGCGCGGGCACGAAGAAGCCAGTGGCACCAAATACGTGGATCCTAAATTATTCGAAGTTTGGGGAAAGAAGGATCCTGTAACTACCTACGAGAGCTATTTGATGGACGCGGGAATTCTAAACGCAGTAGAGCGTGATGCTTTTCGTAAAACAATTACCGAAGAAATTGCATCTGAAGTAGAAAAGTGTTTCGCCCTTCCCGAAGTCATGCCGGACACAGAGGAGGAAATCCGGGATGTTTTCTGTCCTTTCGTTCCTTCCGGCGGAGAAATTCCTTCCGGTGGAAAAGAGATGCGGTTGATCGATGCGGTATCCGATGGATTATCCCTCGCTATGGAGGCGCATTCGGGATTAGTGTTGATGGGACAAGATATTGCGGAGTATGGCGGTGTGTTTAAGATTACCGATGGTTTTGTAAAAAAGTTCGGCAAGGAACGAGTGAGAAATACTCCGTTGTGCGAGAGTGCAATTGTTGGAGCGGCGTATGGCTTATCTGTTAAAGGTATGAAAGCCATGGTAGAAATGCAGTTTGCGGATTTTGTATCAGAAGCAATGACGCAAATTTGCAATAATCTTGCAAAATCTTATTTCCGTTGGGGTCAGGCGGCAGACGTGGTGATCCGCATGCCCACAGGTGCAGGGGTAGGTGCAGGACCTTTTCATTCACAAAGCAATGAAGCGTGGTTCTTTCATACTGCCGGGTTGAAGATCGCATACCCGGCCTTCCCGGAAGATGCTAAAGGTTTGCTACTCTCTGCTTTTGAAGACCCTAATCCGGTGCTCTTTTTTGAGCACAAAGCATTATACCGGTCTGTTACATCACTTGTTCCGGAGGGTTATTATACCCTGCCCTTCGGTAAGGCACGGGTGGTTAAATCAGGGGAGCATTGTTCCGTGATAACCTATGGACTCGGCGTGCACTGGGCCCTTCAGGTTCTGGATCAATATCCTAACCTGAGTGTCGATCTTATTGACTTACGAACATTATCGCCACTGGATACGGAAACCATCTATTCTTCCGTAAAAAAGACAGGTAGGGTGTTAATTTTGCATGAGGATAATCTAACGGGAGGGATAGGTGCCGAATTATCAGCGTTAATCACCGAGCATTGCTTTGAGTCGCTAGATGCACCTGTCATTCGATGTTGTTCACTGGATACCCCCGTACCATTCGCGATCCCACTGGAGAAGAACTACCTTGCCCTTTCCCGTCTCAAACAGGATATTGACCGATTGCTTGCTTATTGATTCCTGAAAAGTGCGCCGTCCAGGCGTTTACCTCCAAATTTAGCTGTCAACAGAACAGAAATGCATGCTACAAAAGTTCCTATGGCAGCACCGGCATAGATATCATTGAAGAAATGCTGTGATAAATAGATTCGGGTGCTTCCAATAAGGAGAGCTCCAGTGAACCAACTCAATTGCCAAAGCACACTTCTTTTCATGCCGGCAAAGATCAGGCAGGTAGCAAAGGCAATGGTTGTGTGACCGGACGGAAAGGAGTAGTGGGCATGGATTTCTACACCTGGTACCAGGTGTAGATTTGTAATGCCCTGAAAGAATTCGGAGGGACGGTCGTGGTCGTCAAAAACAAATGTCTTCAGTACCTGAGTAATGCCGGATGCAATCAGATTCGCTGCTCCAAGCATCAAAGCTGTTCGGTATTGAAAAAAGAGCGAAAGTACCGTCACTCCTGTAATAAACCAGCCGTCTCCCAACCAGGTAAGGAAGGGAACAATCTTGTCCCCGGCCGGCGTATGAAATGACGTAAGAAAAAGATGCAGATCAGCTTTGCTGAAGGTCATCTGTATCCACGCACCTGCTGCCATAAAGATCAGGAATGGCAGGATGAATCCCCGGTAATTTTTCAGAAAGAGTTGCACGATATTCTGATAAAAAGGGTCAGGAACCCAATACGTGTTTCAGATTCGAAATCTGCTTGTCCCACAGAAGTCGGGCGGAGGGTAAATCTCCCCCTTCCTCCAGAAAGTCGGTTACGAAGAGAGAAACTTCATTCGTGAGTTCGTCTGTCTGAAGTCTGAATTCGAAATACTTTCCGTCACTTCGTCCCTCCCACTGAAAGCGCACCAAGCGGTCATCTTTATAATTCACCAACTTAGCCATGTTGGGAATCCCGTCCCAAAAAAACACAAAGGCCCCCTCCTTTACATTTACATCGTCGGCAAACCATTCACTCAGGCCGCTCGGCGTCGAGATCATCTCAAATATAATGGCAATGGGGGAGTGAATAATGTATTCAAAGGTGTATTTCCCGGCAGGTTCCGGTTTTTTTCTGTCGCTCTCCGACTTAACGATTGTAATCACCTTTTTCAGAGGCGGCGGCGGCGGTGGCGGTGGTAATAATGGTTTTTTGGAACTGTTGCCTCTTTTGCTTCGTGAGGGCACGGCCAGTATCGCTTGAGGCGGGGGGGGCGGCAGAACGGCTGTTGATTTTGCTACCGGTTTTACCATCACCTTTTTTGTAGCTACGGTAGTAGTTTTCAGGGGCTTTGAATCTGGTTTTAATTTCGAGACAATGGTTGCTTTTTGCACTGGTTTGGCAGGCTTTTTTGCCGGTTTTGCGGACTTTTTTGCAACCTTCTTTAAACCTTTCTTTTTCAACATACCGGGTCGGGAAGTAGACTTGGATACAACCTTCTTCGTCTTCTTACCTGAAGCAGCAGACCGTGCCCTGGCAGGGGATTTTTTAGCGGTCTTTTTCTTCTGTTTTCCCATTCGTAATTGATTGGCAGGCAATATATAAAAAAATATATAACTCAAACTTAGGGGTTCATATTTTTTTAAAAAAGGTATATTTGCGCCCTGATTTAAAGAGGGGTAGCTCAGTTGGTAAGAGCGCAGGATTCAAATCCGCCGCGGCGGACGAGGGTTCAGCTCTATGAATATAAGGCGAGGTAGCTCAGTTGGTAAGAGCGCAGGATTCATAACCCTGAGGTCGAGGGTTCAATTCCCTCCCTCGCTACATCGAATACGTAGTATATGTATTATACTCGGTATCCCGTCAAATTACTTATACGGGATTGACGCAGGATCTGCGATCACGCTACCTTTCACATCAGATCAAGGGAACGAAGGGCTGGACACTGCGTTATCGTCCCTGGGTTGTTGTGCACGTTGAGTTTTTTGCAAGCAGAGGGTGGTAAAAATATCGCTTGGAACTAGTTTCCGATGGATGTCAGGATTACTTCTGACAGGAGTCATTTTTACAGGTCGTCGGCAAGAGTAATATTGTTGCATGAATTTAAGATCCGGTTCTGGTGATTTGGTGAGTTCCTCCGAACTGATGCGGATGGTGGAGGGGGATCACATGCGTTCAACTTACAGTTTGTTTGAAAACATTAAAGTATTGCTTGAAGCAGCATTGAGTATTGATGCAGAGGTGAATCCCGGTTTGCCGGCGGTATATTCAGAATTCGTAGAGTTGAAGGAAATGTTCCGGGATCATCAGGAGCGGGAAACACGCATGTTGTTTCCAGTGTTCAACTCAAACGAGTGGGCAAAGGTTTCCGGCAGCGTTACACGTAAGGAATTGTTGCATCAGATTGAGCGTCTCAAAAGAGATCATCGGCAAATCCGGAACGGACTTGCAGTGATCAAGAAGACTGCTTCCGAATTTCAGCCTGACCCCCGTTCCAGTCCTTCTCTGAAATTGTGTTATGCGCAGTTTTTTCAACTGGAACAGGAGATAAACACACATTTTTTTCTCGAGGAAGAGGCACTCTTTCCGAAAATGGCAGATGCTCTGAAAAAAACCAATAAGTGATGAAAACCATACTGGCAGCAACCAATTTTTCACCTTCCGCGCGAAATGCCGCCAGCTTCGCTGCAAATTTGTGTAAAGAGGTGGGGGCACGACTGGTGCTTTTTCATACGTATCATGTGCAGGTACCGGTGAGCGAAGGCGGTGTGGTTACATGGACATTGCAGGACACGGAAGACGATATTAAGCGATTACTGGAGAAGGAGTCAGAAAAACTGTCGGGTGAGTTTGGCATTAAAGTGGAATACCGTTTTGCGCCGGGCTTCGCAAATGAGGAGATAGACTCGATGCAGAAAGAATTAAAGGCAGATATGGTGGTGATGGGTATAGTTCATGGGAGTCCGCTCTCTGACTATCTGATTGGGAGTACCACCGTTTCCTTTATTCGCCATTCACATGCCCCCGTGCTGGTGATTCCTGACAAGGTGGTCTATAATCGTCCCAGGCGTATCTTGTTCGCATGTGATTACGACAGCAGGACAAGCCCTCAGGTTCTTGAGCCGCTTAAAGAGCTGGCAGCTATTTTCAATTCCAAGGTATTTGTGTTAAATGTTGTGAAGCCTGATTCGGAGTTTAATGTAAATCAGTCGGTTGCCGGTATACATTTGGATGCCTACCTGGAAGCAGTTAATCATATTTATTACTTTCCTGAGGAAGAAAGTGTGCCGGAGGGGATACATCATTTCACTGCCACGCATGATATTGGGTGGGTGGCGGTAGTGCCTCACCAACACAAATGGTATGAGAGACTCCTGAATCTTCCTAACACGAAGAAAGTGTTGTTTCATGCGGACCGACCGGTTCTTGTACTTCCGGATTCACTCAGGAAGTGAGGCAGAACCTGAATGTTTTTGATTACCTGTGACATTATCGAGCGACCAATCGGTTCGTTTTATAAACAGGTGTTTCCGGAAAGAGCAATCATGTTTAAGGCAGATTCCGCAAGAAGCTGGCGGCTCGCAGGGGTCTGTATGTATAAACGCTTCCAACGCCTCGGGATATTTGCTTTCCATTATCTCCTCAAACGCTTTTACCTCTTCATGCGATTCGTGCAAAGTCATGAAATAGGGTAGAGTCAGATGCGCATCGATGTGATATCGGTTGCCAAATTTCTGGATACGCAGCTTATGAACGTCGACCCAGTTTTCTCTGCGGTGATTGTTAGCGTGGCTGATTACATTTTTAAGAACATCAAAGTCGGCCTCATCCATCAGACCTGAAACGGACCGGCGTGCGAGATGGTAACCGCTGTAGATTATTACCCCTCCAAAAATGATCGAAAGAACATTGTCGATCCAGAACAATTGTGTAAAGAGAATGATTATAAGACCCAGAAGAAGTCCGATGCTTGTAGCCGCATCACTCAGGAGGTGCTTCCCATCGGCCTCAATGGCAATTCTGCCTTCCCTTTTTCCCCTCCTCAGAAGGTAAAGCCCCATTCCTCCATTCACAAGCAAAGACACTGCGGTTAACCAGGCGCCCAGGTCAAGCGCTTTGAGTTCCGGCGGGGAAAAGAATCCCTGAACACCGCGATACACACTAACAAGCCCTGCGATAAATATAAACGAGCCCTCCAATCCGGAGCTGAAAAATTCCATTTTTCCGTGACCATAGGGGTGGTTGCGATCCATCGGCTTGGACGCATGGTGAATAGTATAGGCTGCGAATGTGCCCGCAACGACATTAACAATAGATTCCATTGCATCAGCAAGGATAGCGTTGGATCCAGTAATTACCCATGCGTATACCTTAACGGCAAGGAGAATGACGCCGGCTGCAACAACCAATACCATTAAGGTAAGAGAACGCATCAGCTCAGTGAAATTCAGGCATAGCTTCCAACCTCAGTCCAGTTCATCCGTTCAGGATGAACCTCCGGCTTAAAACAGATAACCGGTGCATGGGCATGGTTAATCACCTGATGTGCATAAGGCCCCAGCAAAAGCCCGGAAAACTCAGTTTCCTGATCTGACATAATCACAATCAAATCTCCCTTGATCTTTCTGGTAAACTGAAGTGTGCTGAAACTTCTGTTCTTTTCTGCAATAATTACTTCGGAATGTGAATTTACATCCTCTTTCTCACAAATCGATACAATCTGCTTCAGGATGACCTCCATTTTTTTCTTCTCGGCTTTCTCACCTGGCCCCAACAAGCCAAGTGCATATACCGTTGCACCGTATTTTCCTGCCAGTTTTACCGCAGCATTCACCTTCTGCCGACTATGTTCGGAAAGATCGATTGGAATAACCACGCGCGAATACATATGCTCCGTCCGTTCCCGAACAGTCATTACCGGACAGGATGAAAGCTGCAGCACCGTAAGTGCATTACTGCCTAGTATAAATTCCTCCAAAGGGGAGTAACCATGAGTTCCCATCACTATCAGGTCAACACTGTTGTCTTCTGATACGCGAACAATTTCCCGAGGGATACTTCCGGTTGAAACATCTGCCTCTGCTTTTACCCCCGACTCTTTGCGGATCTTTTTACACAGCTCTGCCAGTTTCTTTTCCGTTGTTTTTCCGACCTGACCATTGAGTTTTTTCATTTCAGGTGTACTGGCCAACACGCCTGAATGATCCGTCAGATCTTTCATAACATGAAGAAGAACTATCTCGGATTTGTAGCGTTTGGCGAGAAATACCGCATGATTCACAGCGTTCAGCGAAACAGGCGAAAAGTCTACTGGGATCAGAATTTTGCCAGGATTGAATTTGATCATAGGTCTTGAGAGTGGATAAGTAAAGTTATATGTGAATAAAAGGCCGGGTCATGAAATCAGTCATGCTAAGATAGTGACTTAAGTCATATTGGGAGTATTTCATTCCGGGCACTATCTTCGCAGAATGAGAAATGTAGCGATAGTAACCACCGGAGGTGATGCTCCTGGAATCAATGCAGCACTTAGAGCGGTAGTTATTCCTTTGATCCGGAGAAAAGTAAAGGTCTGGGGAATTCTGGAAGGTTATGAAGGGCTTATACATGGCCTTTTCATACACATAGAATCTGGAATGTTCTCCGGTCTGTTACCTGTTGGGGGTACAGTACTACGTTCCTCCCGTTCAGCTGCATTCCGAACAAGGCAAGGCCGGAAAAAGGCTTTTGAACAGCTAGCAAAAAGAGACATTGATACCTTAGTGGTTGTTGGGGGAAATGGTTCGTTGTTTGGAGCATGTGTGTTTGCCGGAGAGTTCCCTATAAAGGTGATTGGGATTCCTAAGACCATTGACAATGATGTGGCAGGTACAGATTATAGTATCGGCTTTGACACCGCCCTTAATAATGCGGTAGAAGCGATTGATAAGATCAGGGAATCCGCTACTTCTCATAATCGAGTTTTTTTTGTAGAAGTGATGGGTAGAGATGCCGGTCATATAGCCCTTTTATCGGGTATCGTTACCGGGTCTGAGGTGATTTGCATTCCGGAAACCCGATCCAAAATGGACATGCTTGAGAAAAGTGTGAGGGCGCATCTCGGAAAGAATAAATCACCAATGATCGTAGTAGTAGCGGAGGGAGATGATGCCGGGCATGCAATGGATATTGCACGGCGAATGAAAAAACGAATCCGCAGGTTTAATCCCGGAGTTTCGGTCCTTGGCTATATTCAGCGAGGAGGTGTACCTACCGTTTTCGACAGGTACCTCGGAACCGCAATGGGAAGCAAAGCGGCCGATTGTGTTCTGAAGAGGAAAAGTGGATTGCTGGTAACATATAACAAAGCACGGATAGGAGTGGCTCCTTTGAAAGGTGTTAAAAAGGGGAAGCGCCCTATCGACCGGGAGCTGCTAAAACTGGCCCACAGACTTGGGCAGGTGGTTTAGACAAGGCTCTGTTAGGGTCTTTTTTCGTGGAATTGGTCAAAATTCCGACCGGAATTGCGATTTGTGCGACAGCTATCACTGCAGAAGCTGATTTTTATCATAATTTCGACCTGACCCTGCGGAGACCTTTGAACCAGTGATTACCGGTTCGAAAAACGTGCTTCTTCAGGTTAAGAAGATGAAAAAGGACAAAGAGCTGCTGGATGCTCTGTTTGAAAATGCCACGGAAGGCATTATTGTAACAGACCGGGATGGCAAAATTGTATTGGCTAATCCGAAAGCTATCGTCATGTTCGGTGATTCAGATCTTACAGGAAAGACAGTGGAGGAGATGATTCCTTTGAAGCATCGAAAAGCGCACCTCGGCCACCGCGAAGGATATGTGAAGGATCCTCATTCACGGGTGATGGGAAAAGGTATGGATCTGATGGCGGTGGATAAAAATGGCAAAGAGTTTCCGGTGGAAATTTCATTAAGTCATTTTAAGACTTCTGATGGAGAGTACATCATGAGCTTTATAATAGATATCAGTGACCGTAAGCGGAGTGAACGGGATCTGGTGGTGGCGCTGGAGCAATTACGTACAACATCCGATGCATTGGCTCAATTGAACAGAAAACTTGAAAGTAAGGTGCATGAGCGAACGGAAGAGCTTGCGCACGCTATTCGTAATTTGGCAGAATCTAAAAGAGAAGTTTTAAAGGCTCTCGAACGTGAGAAACAGCTGAATGAACTTAAATCACGCTTTGTAACCATGGCTTCCCACGAGTTCAGAACTCCACTGGGAACAATTTTATCTTCCGTTTCCCTGATCGCGCGGTATGAGAAAGTGGAAGATAGTGAAAAGCGAAGCAAGCATGTTCTACGTATTAAATCCGCCGTTCAGAACCTCACTGAGATTCTGAATGACTTTCTGTCGCTGGACAAACTGGAAGAAGGAGCAGTAAGGGCTACATTGTCAAACTTTGATCTGAAGAGTTTTCTGGAGGAAGTCATTGACGAGATCCGGATCATTGCAAAAAAAGGGCAAACCATCAGGGCGGAATTTCATCAGACGGATTGTGTGATCCGTTCAGACCGACAGATATTAAAGAATGTAATGAATAACCTGGTCTCCAATGCCATAAAATACTCACCTGAAGATACAGAGGTGCTGATCAAGACTTCACCCGACCACGGAAAATGTGTGTACATTTCGGTAACCGATAAGGGAATTGGTATACCCGAAGAGGATCAGCCGTATGTGTTTGACCGGTTCTTTCGTGCCGGGAACTCTACAAATATTCAGGGAACCGGTTTAGGTCTTAATATCGTAAAGAAATACACGGAAGTACTGGGAGGAGACGTATCCTTCAATTCACGCGCAGGAGAAGGTACAACGTTTACACTTAACATTCCAATAACATGAAAAAAATTCTACTGATTGAAGACAACCCTGAAATGAGGGAGAACACATGTGAGATTCTTGAACTCGCAGGATACAAGGTAACAACAGCGGTCAATGGGAAAATTGGGGTTGAAGCTGCTCTCCGTGATAATCCAGACTTGATCATTTGTGATATCATGATGCCGGAGTTGGACGGATATGGCGTGTTACACATGTTGGGCACCAATCCGGCCACGGCATCCATCCCCTTCATTTTTCTCACCGCAAAGGCGGAAAAGTCTGATTACCGGAAAGGAATGTCCATGGGAGCAGACGACTACCTTACGAAACCATTCGATGATATGGAACTGCTTACCGCAGTGGAGATACGACTGAAAAAAAGCGAAAAATTAAAGGGAGAGTTTTCCCGGGATGCTCAGGGCCTGGATCAGTTTCTGGAGGATGCCGTGTCACTGGAAGTAATCGTGGAAAAGTCAGAAAAACGTAGAAGCAGAAAGATTAAAAAGAAAGAAAATATTTATCACGAAGGCACTTATCCGAATGGAATTTTCTTTCTCTCCGAAGGAAAGGTGAAAACTTTCCGGATCAATGCAGACGGGAAGGAGTTTATTACTGGTCTTTTCCAGCCTGGAGATTTTTTCGGATACAATGCGCTACTGGAGGGCCTTTCGTATCAGGATTCTGCGACTGCCCTGGAAGAAGTGGAGTTGGTTTTTATTCCAAAAGAGGATTTTTCTTCTCTTCTCAGTTCAAGCAGGGAGCTGGCCGTGAAATTTATCAGGATGCTTTCCAATAATATCCGTGAAATGGAGGAGCGTTTGCTGAAGCTGGCTTATAATTCGGTTCGTAAGAGAGTGGCTGAAGCGCTGGTGATGCTGCACGATAAATACAAGTCGGAAGGCCCGGATCCCTTTAAGATAACTATTTCCCGGGATGATTTGGCCAATATTGTAGGTACAGCTTCTGAAACTGTGATCCGCACACTTTCGGATTTTAAAGAAGAGCAGCTTATCGCCATCAAAGGTGGTACAATTACAGTACTTAATTATGATAAGCTCAAGAACATGAAAAACTGATCCTGGCTGAATCCTTATCTTTGCCGCATGAAGCACGGAGCAAGGTTCTTTTTTTTGTCCGGATTCATTTTAGCACTCCTTTTCTTATGGCGGAAACCAGCGGCAGACGCTGAGACCTATGCCTGGGGTTTCCACGGACATAAACTGATTAACCGAATGGCGGTATTTACCCTTCCGCCTTCCATGATCGGTTTTTATAAGAAGCACATCACTTTTATCTCAGATCATGCGGTAGATCCGGACAAGCGCCGGTATGCTGTCAATGACGAGGCCGCCCGGCACTATCTTGATGCGGATCATTACGGTCCTTCTCCTTTTGATTCTCTTCCTGAGCTTTGGCCTGTAGCAGTGAAAAAATACGGGGAAGACAGCCTGAAGGCCCACGGAATAGTTCCCTGGTGGATTAATACTATGGTTTACCGGTTGACAAGCGCATTCAGAAAGGAAAATGTAGAAGAGATACTTCATTATTCAGCTGACATTGGCCATTACATTGCTGATGCACATGTGCCACTGCACACTACCAGCAATTACAATGGACAAAAAACAGATCAGAAAGGGATTCATGCCTTTTGGGAGTCACGCCTTCCGGAGCTGTATTCGGAATCTTATGAGTTTCTTGCCGGCAGGGCAGTATATATTGAAAAGCCCCTGAAGGCTTCATGGAACGCGGTGCGAAATAGCTACCTGGCCGTTGATTCGGTGCTGGGCTTCGAAAAGAAACTAACGGCAGATTTCCCTCCGGATAAAAAATATTCATTTGAAGACAGAGGGGGGAGTATGGTAAAAGTTTATAGTGTTGAATTCAGTAAAGCGTACCATGATATGCTCAAAGGAATGGTAGAGCGAAGAATGCTGGATGCTGTAGCGATGGTTGGATCTATCTGGTATACTGCATGGGTGAATGCTGGTCAACCTGATTTGGACAGGTTGGGCACCCGGATTTACTCTGATTCCGTGAAGAAAGCTCAGGAAGAAATGGAGGAGTTGTGGAAAAAGGGAGGAGGGCAACCTCACCCCGGACACGAGGACTGAGTGTAACCAAACCGGATTTTTTACGTTATTACCTGGTATGCGTGATTGGATCTGTGCGGCCTTATTGTTGACAACCGCACTCGGTTTCGGTCAGCAAAGCAATGGCACTCTTATTGTCAGGAAATCATCCGGAACGGTGCTAACCGGAAAAATCCCTCAGGAGCAGGTTCGAAAAGGCATTCGGTCTGAACGTGTCACGAGTGTCAGTGATAAGTTCGAGCTAAAGAAAATGGTGATCAGTCAAACTGAATTCGACACCTCCGGTCGGCCTACGTTGAGCATTGACTTTTACAAAAATCAACAAACCACATTTCAATATGATTCTGCGGGTCGTGTGCTCTCTGCGGAGGTCTTAAACACGGTGCTCAACAAGGTGATTTATACACAGATTTACACTTACCCCGAACCGGGAATCAGGCATTACAGAAGAGTACGGCTGAATTATACGAAAGCAAATCCTAAACCCGACACATTCCTTCTCGTGGAGCAGGTTTTTGATACAGCCGGTGTAATGATTATGGAGACAAAAACGGAAAACGGTCATCGCGAGCGTACAACCTTCCGGACGGATAGTTTAGGCAGGGTAGCAGGTTGGATGACCTGGATTCCAGGAGTGCAGGATTCGCTGGTTTGTACAGCAGACGTTACATATGGTACCGGCCGGAAAGAAATAGTATCTCTGCTGGCTGGAGTAAGAAAAGGGAAGAAGGCGGTGCTGGAAGTAAAGGAAATTTATATCTGGAATGAAGAGGGACAGCTCCTCAGTGAGGAAAGAGTACAGGACAAAAAGCCGTATATACAGAAAAACTATGTTTATAATGCCGAAAACAGGATCAGTGAAATGAGATCATTTGAAGAGAACACGGCCGGTGTGCATTACAGCCACCATATCTATTCCTACGAATTATACTAATCAGAAGACGTACTTATCCAGCTTTGCCCGGGTGAAGCCAATCTCTCTTGACGCTGCGGCAAAAAACTGCTCCCTCTGTTTTTCGGCGCTGCCGCTGATAAGGGTTGCTCTCTTGATCATATTTTGCAGCCAGCTTTCTGTTTCCGCGGCCAGTATGGGATGAAAAGTGGAGAGCGTATTGAATGAGTGGAAAGCGATGTATACCTGGCGAAACTCACCGGCTTTGATGAACACTGTAATATTCCCCATGAGAATATCCAACTGATACATTGTAAAGGCTCCTTCCGGATTCCGGGACGGAAGATGAGGGTCGAATTTATATCCCACCTCAGCCATTTTCCTTATGTGTTTCATCATGGCATCAATCTCATCCAGTACCCGTCTGGCTTCCATTCGACTCGCAAAGTTCCCTGTTTCCAGAACATATTCAAATTGCTTTAGTACGCCAACGATGGTTTTTTCACTCCAGATTTCCGTGCAGTTAACCTTGTTGTACGCATCATACAGTTGTTTGGCCACTGCAACCAGCGCAGGATCAACTGCGCACGGCTCAAATTTTTTCTCCGCATACTCCGGAGCGTTAAGTACACATTTATTCCAGTAATAGATTTTAAATGCAGTAATGGAGGGATAATTAAAGAAGTGAAAAATGGGCGTTTCTTCTGCAGTAAAGAACATCTGATGGCCGGGAATAGCAGCAATGTGAGCGGTTTGCTGGTATAACCCTCGAAAGTATTCATCGAATTGTTTCTCTTTTCTTGAAAGAGGAGAAAAAGAGAAAGAGGCGGTGGAACTTTCATCACCAACCATGGCTTCAGGCGATACTTTGAAATGCCTGCAAATCGTAAATAATTCATCCATGCTTACTTCGGATTCTCCGCGCAACCGCCGGTAGATGCCGTCTGTGCTAACAGACAGAATATCTGCGAGTACATTGACAAGCGAAATATGGTCTGGAAGTCCGTCTTTCAGTTTTTTAAAGAAACGAACCTGCAAGGGATGTTTGGATTCCTTTTCTCCCATTCCGCAATATAGGTAAATTTATCAGGACGTTTCCTTGCGAAGATCAAGCTTTCGCAGAGCGGTGGAATACCATCCCATACCGACTACAATTATCATCGTCATTAGGCCTCCGAAAACAACGCTTGGGCGTAATCCCATCCAGGTGGCAGCAAGACCTGATTCGAGTGCGCCGATTTCATTAGAGGAGCCAATGAATATTCCGTTGAAAGCAGAAACCCGTCCTCTCATATCGTCGGGCGTAAGTACCTGAATGATTGTGTGCCGGATGACCACACTGATATTGTCGAATGCCCCTATCATGAATAAGATACCGCAGGATAACCACAGGTTCTCGGAGAAGGGGAAAGCCACTGTTAGAATTCCGAATATGAATACACTTACCAGCAGATTTCTTCCTGCATTACGGAACGGTGGAAAAAATGCAAGGAATGCCGACATCAGGACTGAGCCCGCCGCAGGAGCAGCGCGTAAAAAGCCCAGTTCAGCGGCTGTTTCCATTTCGGAAAGAATCACCCTGTCGGCGAATACCGGAAGCATGGCAACAGCACCACCAAAAAGTACGGCCAGCATATCAAGGGAAATCGCGCCGAACATGGCTTTGTTTCCGATCACGAACCGAATTCCGGTTTCCAGACTCTTGATTATCGATTCTCCCCGCGGAGATGGTTCAACCACTCTGGGCCGAATAATCAGAAAAAGTGAAAGTGAAAGGAGGATGAACAGAATATTAACGGCATAAACCTGAGAAAAGGAGTAGAAGATGCAAAGCACCCCACCCACCATAGGTCCCAAGATGGCGGCAACATGCCAGATAAAACTGCTCCATGTGGTTGCATTTCCCATGATTTCTTTAGGAACTGTTTGTGCTAGCAAGGCCTGATAGGCCGGACCGATAAAGGCGCGGATAATGCCCCATAATATAATAGCGAAGTATAAAAGCCAAAGTCCGTTTTGCCCGATTAACGCGGAGTTATTCATAGAAATGAATAACAGGAAGAGAGCCTGACCTCCCAACAATAAATAATTAATGAGCACCAGATGTTTCCTGTTGTATCGGTCCGCCAGCGGACCTGAAAAGAATGAAAAGAAGATGAATGGTATCGCTTCAGCAGCGCCCAGTAAACCGATAGCAAGCGGATCCGCCGTTAGTTTGTAAATGTGCCATCCCACCACGGTACTCTGCATCTGAATGCCGAGCGTGAGAAAGAATCGCGCTGAAAAATAAAAACTGAAATCCTTTTTTCTTAGGGCAGCAAAAGGATCACCTCCCCGTTTTAGTAATGACATCAGAATTTCACATGAATGCCGATTAACCAGCTTCCGCCCCGGAAACGAAAGTCATACTCCTCCCTCCATCCGTTCGTATTTTCACCTACAACATTCGGATAGGTCTGGAAAATACGCCCGTAACTCGCATTCATCCCAAAATGATCAGAGAAATAAAAGCGAAAAATGAAATCAAGATCCATATGCGTACCTGAACCGTAAACATGCACATCGCTGCCATCATTCCAACGCCAGTCGCCACGCGAAAACCCGAATCCGAGTCCTACACCGAAATCAAGTCTGCGGGTTCTCAGGTAATGTGCCTCCGTACGCAGGCCAATATCAAAACCAACGGCTCTTTCGTTCGTGGAATCTTTGTCCCCTTCAATGTAATTGTGAAAACGAAGCATACCGCCCACACCGAGCCAGTCCAGAATGCCGTACTGGTATCTTACAGGGAAAATGAATGACCCCACCGTGTCTTTATCGGTTTCATGCGGCCCGTTCGGGTTTTTCCAGGTGATTTCTGAGTTTCCGAAAAAGGCAAGCCCAAAACCTCCGTCCATCAGCTGATTTCCTTTCGCAAAAGAACGGTCGCCGGATTCCTTTTTCTGTGCCGTCATTCCGGCAACCGCCAGAATCAAGATGAAAAGGGGAAGATGGTGTTTCATGATGGTTGTTTGGATAAAATTAAGATTTCTTTTATCACCGGTGTGCAGCCTGCAGGCGGGCAGAACCGGGTTCCGTGCTTTCCTGAAGTTATGTTGAAGGAATTCCATCCTGTTTTGAACTATAAGAGGTATCTGACCCTCCGGCATTCCCGGGAAGGTAGTTTATCAAAAGAGATTGTCGTATTTGGCAGATTTTCAGATTCTTGGAGCCCGGAGAGGCTGTTCAAAATACAACCACTATCTGGGACCTAATTGCCTAAAAATGACGATATTTGGTGGTAAATTAAGGTCTTCGGAACGCTTTTTGCAAAAGAGCCTGTTTCGAAGGTATTCTTATTTCTATGACGAACAGATTCCGGATCCGTTTTTTATGTTCCCTGTTGTTTTTATTCAGCGCCACGGCCTTTGGCCAGTGGAACTATGTGGTGAATGGCAAGGTCACAGCCAATAACGAAGCACTTAATCTGGAAGGTGCGGTTGTAACACTTTATAAAGATGGCTCACAAAGCGGACAGGTAGTCACAAAAAAGAATGGCAAATACACATTTGTTCTTGATCCGGACCACGAGTATATATTGTCATTCACCAAGGCCGGATTTATCACCAAGAAAATATTTATATCTACAAAGAACGTACCTCCGGACCGGGCCAAATACGGGTTCTCAAATCAGCCCATAGATGTGGATCTGTTCGAAATGCCTCCGGATCCGAACGTGGTTGCCAAGATCAATGATCTTCTGTCGGAACCAATGGGGAAGTTTGTTTACGTTCCTTCGGCACAGGATTTTGATTTTGATGCCAAGTATGCGGCAGAGGTTAAGAAAAAGCTAAAGGAACTGCTGAAAATTCAGGAAGATCTTGAGAAAAAGAAGTCTGATAAAGCCTATCAGGACGCCCAATTTCAGAATTATGTAAATGCAGGAAATACCCTTTATAGCCAGGGAAAGTTCAATGATGCGCTTGGCCAGTATCAGAATGCGCTCAATATTAATCCGGGAGATGCCGGACTGATTGCGAAGGTTGAAGACACAAAGAAGAAAATACAGGAGGAAAATAACCGCAAAGCCCTTTTTGAAAAATACCTTGCGATCATCAAGGTTGCCGACGGATTGTTTAAGGCTTCCGATTGGATAGGTGCTAAATCGAAATATGAAGAAGCGCTGGGACTGGTTTCAACTGAAAAATACCCCAAAGACCAAATCGAATTATGCAATAAGGAGATCGAAAAAAACAAACTCAATGCAGAGGCTAAGCAGAAATATGACGCTGCAGTGAAAGAAGGAGATGAGTTTTTTAAAGCAGGGAAATACCAGGATGCAATGAGTTCATATACTAAAGCTCTCGGCTTTATCCCGACTGAAAAGTATCCGAAGGATCAGATTGTTCTTTGCCAGACTAAAATAAAGGAACAAACGGAACTTGAAAACAAATATCTCGCAGCGCTTAAAAAAGGAGATGATGGCTTCAAAGCGAGAGACTGGAATAGTGCCAAAGCAGGCTATAATGATGCGCTGGGGCTGAAACCCAATGAAAAGTATCCCAAAGATCAATTAGATCTGATTGCAAAGGAAGAGGTCAAAGACGGGGTGGAGAAGCAGTATACAGGATTTATTCTTAAAGCGGACGGATTTTTTAAATCAAAGGACTGGGCAAATGCGAAGTCCAATTATGAGGAAGCACTCAAGCTTAAAGCAGGAGAAAAATATCCGAAAGATCAAATCCTTCTTTGTCAGAAGGAACTGGATAAAGAAAAGGCAGGGAAGGACCTTCAGGCGAAATACGATGCGGCGATTAAGGAAGGAGATGATGCATTCAAAGCTTCCATGTGGGACAATGCGATCACTGCCTATGGCAAAGCTTTAGGTCTGAAACCTGGCGAAAAATACCCTACGGATCAGATCGGACTTTGTAAAGCTGAACTCGAAAAACTCAAATCGCAAAAGGATCTTGAGTTGAAATATAACGCGGCTGTCAAGGAAGGGGATGATGCGTTTAAATTGAAAAAGTGGGACGCTGCGATGGTAGGATATAAGAAAGCGCTGGCCCTGAAAGCAGGCGAACCTTATCCCACAGGCCAGATTGACCTCTGCAAAACCGAACTGGACAAATTAAAGGGCGAAAAGGAGTTGTTGGAGAAGTATAATGCAGCCATAAAGGAAGGAGACGATGCATTTAAACTGAAAAAGTGGGAAGTGGCGATCACAGGGTATACCAAAGCACTGAACCTTAAACCGGGGGAATCGTATCCAGCGGGTCAGATAAGTCTTTGCAATGCGGAACTTGATAAAATTAAGGATTCTCAAGAGCGATACGCTGCCGCCATTAAAGAAGGCGATGCCGCCTTCAGCGGATCTCAGTGGGAAAATGCGATTACTTCATACCAAAAAGCCCTCGGGATCAAACCGGGGGAGAAGTATCCCACGGACCAGATCACTAAGGCTAAACTGGAACTGGACAAGATCCATTCCCTGAAGAATTTGCAGGAAAAGTATGATGCAGCTGTAAAGGAGGGAGATAATGCGTTTAAAGCCTCCCTGTGGGACAATGCAGTTACGGCTTACTCAAAAGCGCTCGGAATTAAACCAGGCGAGAAATACCCTGCCGACCAGATTGGACTTTGTAAAGCTGAACTGGAAAAGATCAAAGCTCAGAAAGATATTCTGGCAAAATACAATGCAGCAATCAAAGAAGGGGATGACGCGTTTAAGTTGAAAAAATATGAACTCGCTGTTTCGGCCTATACCAGGGCGCTTGGAATAAAACCAGGGGAAACATATCCCCAGACGCAGATTGATCTTTGTAATACGGAGCTTAATAAACTGAAGGACGCCAAGGAGCTCCAGGCCAAATATGATGCTGCTGTGCTCAAGGGCGACAATGCCTTCAAAGGGAAGAGTTGGGATGACGCTATTGCTGCCTATACGGATGCACTTTCTTATAAGCCAGGCGCACCTTATCCTACCTCACAGATCGCATTATGTAACCAAGAACTGGATAAGATTCGTTCCCAGAATGAGTTAAACGAAAAGTATAATGCAGCCGTGAAAGAGGGGGATAATTTATTCAAAGCTGGTAATTTCGGAGATGCAATAACTGCTTATACCAAAGCTTCCGGGATTAAACCCCTTGAAAAATATCCTCCCGTGCAGATCAGCCTTTGTAAGGTTGAGCTGGACAAGATGAAGAATCAGAAGGACATGGAAGCGAAGTATGAACTCGCACTGAAGGAGGGTGATGGACATTTTCAGAATAAAAAGTGGCAGGAGGCGATGGATGCGTATAATAAGGCGCTGGGATTTAAGCCGGGACAGAAGTATCCCTCGGACCAAATAATAGTGTGTAAATCAGAACTTGACAAAATCAGAAATGCGAATGATCTGAAAACAAAATACGATAACGCAATCAAGAAGGCAGACGTGCTCTTTGGGACGAACAAATACGCAGATGCCATTACGGTTTATAAAGAGGCGCAGGGATATATGCCTGCTGAGAAATATCCCGCTGATCAAATCGCATTGTGTAATGTGCGAATCGGAGAATGGAATAAGAATAACAAGCTGGAGCAGGATTATTTGGCAGCAATCAAAGAGGGAGATGGCTTCTTTAAAGGAGCAAAGTTTGAAGATGCCATTACTGCTTATACCAGGGCCAATGGACTTAAGCCTGCTGAAAAATATCCCCCGGCACAGATCGAACTCTGCAGGAAGGAATTAGAAAAGAAGAAAGGGGCGGAAGATCTGCAGGCAAAATATGATCTGGCGGTTAAAAACGGCAATTCCAATTTTGACGCAAAAGAATACGGTACGGCAAGAAAATTCTATGAGGAAGCGCTTGGTTACAAACCTCAGGAGAAATATCCCAAGGATAGACTGGCTGAAATCGAGAAACTGATAGGCATGAACAGGAAGAAGTATGAGCAGCTCATTAAAGATGCTGATCTGCTTTATAAGAAGCAGGACTGGACTAACGCGTTGAATAAATACACTGAGGCCTCCGGATTACAGCCGGAAGAAAAGTATCCGAAGGATAAGATCACTGAAATTAATGCTATACTCGATAAGCTCAAATCCGAACAGGACAAGCTCAA
Organism: Bacteroidia bacterium; assembly: GCA_020852255.1. Classification (NCBI taxonomy): domain Bacteria; kingdom Pseudomonadati; phylum Bacteroidota; class Bacteroidia; species Bacteroidia bacterium. The sequence goes on from JADZBD010000020.1 coordinate 69,077, forward strand.
AGCCGAAAAGGAACTGAATGACAAGTATAAGGCAGCGGTTGATGCGGGTGATATTTTCTTCGCCAAGAAGGATTATGTGAATGCGCGTATGAAGTACGAAGAGGCGAAAAATATATTTCCCACTCAGACATATCCACCACTGATGATTGGCAAGTGTGATCAAATGCTGGCAAATGCCGATCCGAAATTCAAAGAGTATAATGGATATATTATTCAGGGAGATAAAGCCTTCAAGGAGGGACGCTATACGGATGCCCGCAGTTATTATCAGGCCGCTCTGGATGTAAAGCCGGAAGAAAAGTATCCGGCAGGAAAAATCAAGGAAATCGATGCCTTGTTGAAAGACAAGCAGATTAATATGGAGAAGGATATGGCCATAAAGGAATACCTGCGACTCATCAAAGAAGCAGATAAACTTTTCGGGGAGCGCAACTGGAATAAGGCCAAAATCTTGTACGGCCAGGCATTATCCCTGCAGCCGGTAGAGCAATATCCAAAAGAAAGGATTGCTCAGTGTGATGCGTTCCTGAAAGGAGGCAACGATCCGGTGAAACCCAAGGATAACACCTATCAGACCGATGCAGAGTACGAAAAGGCCAGAAAAAAGCGATTCACCGATATGACCGCCAAGTACGGAGGTCCCGGACGTTACGAAGTTCCTCCTCAGAGTGATGGTTATAAGACAATTTCGGAGGTGGTGATCATTACCGATTCGGACGCCACCGTTTACAGGAAAGTTGAATTTAAATTCGGCCAGATCATTTATTATAAAAATGATGTGGCGATTAATCCGGCCGACTATGAGGCGGCAGTGAATCGTTAAACATCTTAGCATGAGAACTACGTTATTGGCCGTCCTGATGACGGTAACTGGATTTTGCTTCAGTGCAGCAGGTGATCCGGAAATCAAGCTTTACCTTCGAAATGGTGATATCATGACAGGTACTGCCAAGCTAACTTCCGTGACCTTGGTTACGGATTACGGAAAACTGGTTATTCCCCTCCGCAGTGTAAGTTCTATAAAAGTGGGAATCATTCCGGCTAAGGATATCGAGCAAAAGGTCCATAACCTGATTACTCAGTTAAAAAACTCAGATGAAAAAATGAGGAAAGCTGCAGCGGAGGAACTGGCTGGATTACCGATTGGCGCCATTCCTGTGATTTCGGATCTGATTTATTCAGGTAATTATGAATCATCTGAATACTCTGACTTCACTGCGGAAGACGTTCTGCAGCAGCTAATGAGCAGCTATCATGTGAGTGACAGTTACAGTACACGCGATGTAGTAACAATTGATTTTTTGTATACTATGGGAGGAATATTCGAATTCTCAAAGATTGATCTGAAAACGCCGCACAGTACGAGCCCGCAGTCGATTCAAAAGGACCAGATTCTTGAAATTGAGGTGCTTAATATTCCGGGTGACGGCAACGAGAAGTCATTTACCCTGCTGGCCTCTAAGCACATTAGTTCTAACAACACCGGGGGATGGCTGAAAACCGGAATTATGTTGAAGGCCGGACAGAAATTTTCTATTTACGCTTCTGGAGAAATCACGCTGCAAAGTCTTTCAGGAAATAAGTACAAGCCGGATGGTTCCGTGACACCTGCGGCCGGAAATACTGGGCAGGAGGGTATGGACGATAATCCGAATTCGGGCGGGATCTATCCCGCTTACGGCAATGTTGTTTTTCGTGTGGGCGAAACCGGCACTACTATGAAAGCTGGTGCCAGATTTCTCGGCCCTGCCCCTGCTGCAGGGATGCTGTATATTTCTATTTACGAAACGGTGTACAGCGATAAAAATTCCGGAAATTACAATGTAAAGATTTCTCTTAAGTGAGAATGAGAAGCTGGGGAGCGATTCCATTTATCCTGATAGCTGCCTGCGGCTCCCACACTCCACGGAGCGAAACACATTTCACACTACCTGTTTCTGCTCCGTTGGACAGTTCCTTTTTGGGCTATGTGAATGAAAACAAGTACACCTGGATGAGCGAAACCTATCTGGACACGAATTCCGTCCGGAAAAGAATACAGGTTCCGCCAGGCACAAAAAGAGTCGTCTGCGAGAGTGGTTCATTTGGCGATTGGCTTCGCCACCTGCCTCTTTTTCCTGGTCATCCGGCGGTGCTGCTTTTTGACGGCAGGGAAAAGTGGAATCAGTTGGCTCACGCAGCTGTAATCAATATTGATGTAGGAAAGTTTGATTTGCAGCAATGCGCTGATGCGGTAATTCGGCTAAGGGCGGAATACCTGTATTCGCGGGGAATGTACAGTGATATCCATTTCAATTATACCAGTGGACACACCATTACTTTTAGCGACTGGATGGCGGGGAAACGGCCTGTAGTGAAAGGAGGAAAGGTTACATTCACTTCTGGACATCCGAAGGGATCGGATCGGGCCAACTTCACGGCCTACCTGCAAAACATTTTCACTTACGCGGGATCTCTTTCGCTGAATAAGGAACTCCGGCCTGCAAATGTCAGGGAAGTACTTCCTGGAGATGTGCTGATTGTTGGTGGGTCGCCGGGCCATGCTGTGCTGGTGCTGGACGTTGCTGAAGGACCGGGTGATGAGCGTTATTTTATGATCGCGCAAAGTTATATGCCTGCGCAGCAAATTCATTTGTTAAAAAATCCAAACCGGGAAGATATTTCGCCTTGGTATTCCGTTAAAGAATCGGGCACTCAAATAGAGACACCGGAATGGACTTTCAGTACCGACCAGCTAAAAAAATTCTAAGATCTGACTTTTGCGAGAGCAGGAAATTTTCGTTCCGCCAACGCCAGCGCACCGAAAAGGATGCCGTTAAAGAAGATATCTCCCATCAGGGTGTTCAAACCCAGGTTGCCAAAAAAGGAATGATCATAAAAGGCAAGGCCCGCAATGTAACACTCAACAAGACCGGAAAAGTCAGGAGTATAAAGGCCGCCGTTCATCCAGACACCAAAATTGGTTACGAGGAAGAAAAGAGCCGAGGAGGTCAGGGTTCCTGCTGCAATGGCACCGAAACTTCTGCGCCGGGATATAATCATTCCGATCAGAGCAATGGCAATGAAGGAGGCGTAAACATAGACCATGGTGTTGTGGAATCCGAGAATCAGGTCGGTCACAAACATAGCCAGAACCGGAACGGCGAGCGCCATTCGGCGGTCCGAGAATGCCGCACCTCCGAAAAGAGCCATGGCACCAATAGCGGTGAAGTTGAACGGGTGATCCAGGAGTCTTGTCATTCCGGCCAAAATAACTACGCCGGCAATGAAGAGGTTTCGGGGGGAAAGGATTTGGTTCATAATCAGTATATTTACGGGTACAATATTAATAAAAAATCAGATGAGTAATATACGAAAGATAGCGGCTGGTGTCCTCACAGTGATGGTACTGGCTTTCACCGTAATGGCAGTAGGGGCAATTTGGGACTGGTGGGAGGTGGAGGATGTATTCAATAAATCGCTTAAAACCCTGCTGGTTATATTCATTTCGTCGGCAATTCTCCTTTTTATTTTCGCGGTGATCTATAAGGCAGAGGAGGGGCAAAAACCCAAACCGCCTGTTACTTAGGCTTATTTTTCTCAGTGCGCAGACGCTCCTTTTCGAGGTGATCAATAAATCCTTCCAGCTGATCCACCCCCAGTCTTTTTGCTTTGATGATCTTATTTTCATCGAGCAGGTAAATAACGGGTGTAGAGTATATATCAAAGATTTCCCGCAGGTAATAATGGTGAAATAAATTCGCCACATTGAGCCAGTGAAGATTATTTTTCCGGATAAATTCCGTCCATTCCTCTTTATTGGAATCGATATTTACAGCGTAGATTTCTACTCCCTTCTGTTTATTTTTTTCATAAAAGGCCAATAGTTTGGGGGCTTCTTTCTGACAATGGCCGCAACTGGGCTCCCAAAAGAACAGCACGGTATATTTTGCTTTTACATCATGAAGCGCCTTCATCAGGTGACCAGAGGTGTCCGGCAGCACCAGGTTCTTAGCCTTTTTTCCTAAGAGTAGCGGCTCCAGCGTGTTGGCACGATCAGAGATTTTTTTCAGCTGTGTTGAATCCACCCAGAAAGCCTGTCCGGTTTTGTAATACGAATTGACCATTTCCACAAACACGGCATCCATTCCCATTACCTGAGAGGATTCATAGGTGAACGTCACATAGTATACCAGATACTTGAACATTTCCTTATTGCCATTCGTTGCTGCTATGAGCTTTTTAGATTCCTTGACAATGCTATCCGGAATCTGGGCCATCATTTTCTCAAACCAGAATTTAAGTTTGGGATGAAAAAGCGGGGTTCGCAGCATACGATCATCATTCAGTGGAATGTTATCCCAGTAATGGGCTTTATAATAGCGGTAGGGAAAGGTGGAATCTTTTCTTCCGCTGGGAAGAATGGGGGTGGGAGGAATTTCCGGATCCTGCGATGCCTTGAAAATCACTGCCAGGAAAGACTCCGGCTTGTCCTTAATGAACTGCAGCTTATATGCCTTCACTTCCTTTTCTACTTCGGCCATCCTGCGCCGTACTTTGCCCGCTGCCGCTGTATCAGTTTTCGCAATCTCCATATCCTTCTTCAGCTTTTCCATTTCCTTCCCCCGGGGTGCCAGATACCGCAGATATTTATAAAATACTTCGTTGTCGTCAGAACCCTTGATTTTCATCTGACCTACATAATCAGATGTGTCTGTCTCAATACTGAATTTTTGTTGCTTATCAATAAGGATTTCAAAGAATTTTTTATTGGGCGCCACGATCAGGTAAATTCCACCCGGCCAGGTCTTGCCTCCCTTGAAAACAAATTCTCCTTTATGATCCAGCCGCAGGGTGTCCTTCACAACGTTCTTGTCTGCATAGTAATGCCCGAAAAGAAAGGTGGTATCCTTCCAGCCGTGGATCTTTCCGCGGATGTCGAAGCCCTGCGACAACAGGGTTAGCGGAAGAAAGAAAATGAGTAAAATGGCTTTCATTGTCCCAGCAAAAATATCAAAAATCACGCCAGGCCGGATGCAGAAAAATGAGTAGAAGAACTGCGATTTTTTCGCTGACATAACATCTTCAACGATGCAATTCCAGCCATTTCTGAGCAACATCCTCCCGTTCAAAAATTTTTGTGGGTACCAAAGGCCTGCTGATCCGGATATAGAGGCTGGCAATAAATCGGCTGAGCGGATTGGAGGTCACGATAGCAGTGGCAATCCGTGATTTTCCGGACAATGCAGCAGCCTCGTCACGCGCCTCCGCAGTAATGGAGTAGGTAGCTCTTGCGTCAAATAGTACCAGCGCCTTCCGGCCTTCCGTTAGTCGCTCGGAAACCAGAAAATGATTCCGTATGTCGTCAATTTCCAGGTGAGCGCCTTCTGTGATTATAATCTTCAAAAGATTCATCGACGGATCATAGAACATCTTTGCTGTAGTTGTAAAAGCCTCTCTCACCTTACGAATTTCGACTCTTCTGATCTGCTGGATGCCGGTTAACCATAACTGGTCGTATTTCGACGATAACTGGCTGCTTTTCCTGGATAACTGGTTTGTACAAAAACAATTCATATCGTCTTAGATATCAGGACTTTGAATTTCGATGTTTCATGCATATCTTTGGGTTATGCGAGAGGTGGTCTTTAGTGTTTTGCTTATGATTTTTTTTCCGGGCTTCGCGGGAGGCAACTTTTTTGAGCCTGCGCCCGGTAAATGTGTCTTGGGTTTGTCTGGTGGATTATCCTTCTCCGCGAATGATTTTTCAAAGGAAGACGACGGACTCAAGCCGGGATTTATTGCGCGGGCTCATTTCCCTTCTTGCGGTTTTGTGAGTTTTGTACTGGAATATAACCACCTTTTCTCCTATGATGTTTCTGCGGCCTGGGTCAATGTCTCAGCGCGTGACTATGACGCTCTGGTGAGTTTTGGTAACCAGTTTCAGGGTGGACCATCCTCTTTTTATGCTTTTACCGGGATGTCCGTTAAAACCTGGAATGCAACCTATACCGGCGTGGGCGAAAACAGAATCACACCGTTTTTTGTGACACCCGGAAGCAGTACCCGGTTGATTCGGTTTTGCGCAAATTTTGGAATCGCCCTTGAACGGAAAATCAGTGACCTTAGCCTCTTCGGAGATTTCAGATTTAGACTTTCTCCTGTTACGGAGAATGTGAAGGTGGAGATTATGGACATTATGTACACAGTCGGACTAAAATACAACTTCATTTACCGGAAAGAAGACCGATTCAAGAAGGAACGTTTTAGGTTGCCAGGAAATAAATACAATATTGACTAGTTGAATATCAAGAAGTTACGCTTAATACCCTCTGAAAAGCCCCATCCTTTGCGGAAATCAACACCGGCAGGTTAATCATTCATTTTGGATGCGCCTGTTTATATGTGTAAATTAGTGATTGTAAAGAAGACAATCTTTCTGCCATGCGCATAATTTCCCTCCTTTCGCTGCTTCTCCTCCTGTCCATCCCGGATTCTGTATGGTGCCAGCAACTTATGATCAATGAATATTCAGCCTCCAATGTCAGCCAGACCACGGATAACTTTGGTGACAATTCGGATTGGGTAGAGATCTACAATCCCGGCTCATCCTCTGTCTCACTCGTTGGTTACTATTTAAGTGATAATGCAAACAATCCCACCAAATGGATGATCAACGGAGGCACGATTGGCGCGAACGGAGTAGTGCGGATTTGGTGCTCCGGAAGAAATATTCAGACCGGAACGCTTCATGCCAATTTCAAATTGACGCAATGTAAACCAGAGGAAATAGTGCTTGCGAATCCTTCCGGTGTTATCCTGGATTCGCTAACCATGAAGCGGACACAGACGAATCATTCCAGGGGGAGAACTACGAATGGGGCTGCCACATGGTCTGTTTTTATAACGCCAACACCCAACGCTGCGAATGCCGGCGCACAGTCTGATTATGTTACAAGACCAGGTATGAATGTGACCGCAGGCTTTTATGGGTCAGCACAGTCAGTTACAATTACGTGTCCAGACCCCAATGTGACCATTCGTTACACTACAAACGGGAACATGCCTACAGCCAGCTCTACCGCTTATACCGGACCGATCAATATTTCTGCTACAACGGTTTTACGGGCCAGGGCCTTTAGTTCGACTCCTAATACGCCGGCCAGTTTTGTGGAGAGCAATACCTATTTTATTAATTCTTCGCATACTATTCCTGTTCTCTCCATATTTGGTGACCAGGTTCAGACACTACTCAATGGGAATAGCATTACAGCAATTGCCGGCCTGGAGTATTTTGATAAAACAGGTCTCATCAAAACAGAGACGCAGGGAGAAACGAATGAACACGGCAATGATTCCTGGGCATACAATCAGCGGGGCATTGACTTTGTTTCACGCGATGAGCACGGGTACAATTATGCATTGACCGATCAGATTTTCTCCAACAAACCAAGAACAGAATTTCAGCGTATTATCATCAAAGCTGGGGCAAATGATAACTACCCCTTTGCTCCGTCCAATCCGCCTACTTCACCGGGAGGGGCACACGTGCGCGATGCCTATGCTCACACGCTTTCACAGCTCGCACACATGCATATGGATGAGCGCACATCCGCTTTTTGTGTAGTGTACATCAACGGACAATACTGGGGAGTGTACGATTACAGAGAGAAAGTGGATGATCATGATTTTACTGATTACTATTTTAATCAAAATGCCGCCAATCTGCAGTTTATAAAGTGCTGGGGTTGGACCTGGGAGGAATACGGTTCGCCCAATGCGATTCCAGCTTGGAACAATCTGGTGAATTTTATTATGTCGAATAATATGGGCGTAGCGGCAAATTACAATTATGTTGACAGTCTCTATAATCTCAAATCACTTTGCGACTATTTCATTATGGGTTCGTATTCCACATGTGCTGACTGGCTCAACTGGAATACAGCATGGTGGAGAGGTTTGAATCCGGCCGGGAATCACAAGAAATGGAGATATACATTGTGGGATCTGGATGCTACCTGGGGGCATTATATCAATTATACCAGCATACCATCTCAGGATTCTACGGCACTCCCGTGTGATCCCAATGATTTGGGCGATCCCGGTGGGAATGGACACGTTCCGGTACTGAACAAACTTTTAAGCGAGAGTCAGACCTTCAAATCATATTATGTTAACCGGTACATTGATCTGCTTAATAATGGGTTGAGTTGCACAAGGGCGTTGGCGATCCTGGATAGTATGGTACAGGTGATCACTCCCGAAATGCCTCGTCAGATTCAACGTTGGGGCGGAAGTGTAGCTTCATGGAACAACAATGTGAGCGCCTTACGCAGTTTTATTGCGAACCGTTGCCAGTTGCTTTTTAACGCGTTTCTTGATCCGGATTGTTCTGACGATTTCGGTCCGTTGTCCGGTCCTTATCGTCTGGTACTGAATGTGGATCCTCCCAACTCTGGAAATATTCAGCTGAATTCCACGCTGTATACTGCGTTCTCCTGGTCAGGAACATTCCTGGGTGGCCCCACGCAGAGTCTGCTTGCAACTGCAAATTCTGGCTACGTTTTCAGCCACTGGGAGAATTTTGCCCTTCCCAATGTGATTCAAACGGATACGCTCGATTCGGCTGTAACTGTAATACTGGCGGCCAGCGACAGTATCGTTGCGCACTTTGTCCTCGATTCTATTACTACTCCGCCCCCTCCGCCGCCCCCTCCGCCGGTGAACCCTGCGGGCGCGTTTTATATTCCAACTGCATTCTCACCGAATAACGATGGGAATAATGATTTCTTTCAGATTTACGGAGGCGATGTGAAGGAGTTTGAACTCATTATCTATGATCGCTGGGGAAATAAAATATTCTCCTCGACTGACCAATCGGCCGGCTGGAATGGAGAATACAAAGGTGACCCGGTGAATACCGGTATCTATGCCTATCAGATGAAAGTGAAATTCGGCAATGGTGACAGTTTGAATAAGAGCGGGAATATTGCCCTGATGAGGTAGGATGAAAAAACTGCTCCCTGTTGTTTTTTGTATCTGGGCGATGCTTTCTTCCCGTGCGCAGGATATTCATTTTTCACAGTTCAGAAACGCTCCCTTATTCGTGAATCCTGCCTACGCCGGAGACTTTCCGGGCCGGGTAAGAGCCGTTATGAATTACCGGAATCAATGGGTGGCTGCAGGAGCACCCTTCAAGACCTTTGCAGCTTCCTTCGACATGCCGGTATACCGGATGAAAAAAAAGGGTAGTCTTCTGGGTGGTGGCTTGTCGTTTTATTCCGACCGTGCAGGCGACATCAACATCCGAAATAACAGTATCCAGCTTTCTGCTTCCGGAGTTATTATGTTGAGCCGGCGGACGAAGCTGGGAATGGGATTGCAGGGTGGTGCCGGAAATCATTCGGCTGACTACAGTGAGCTTCTGTGGGGAAATCAGTATACCGGCACAGGGCAGGGGTACGACCCCGCTCTCCCGAACAATGAAACCGGAGGTACTAACTCATACTGGTACCCTGATTTTTCTGCTGGTGTTTTTTATGAGTACAATAACAGCGAGTTCAGCTTTTCCGGGAGAGAGATGTTTTTTATCAATGCTGGTGCCACGGTTTTTCATGTTAACACCCCGGATTGGTCTTTTTCCAATTCCACTGATAAATTATTTATGAAATACCTCGGACATCTTAATATGAGATACGACTTTAAAGGAACCGCCTGGGGCGTGCTGCCTTCTCTTCTTTTTCAAATGCAGGGACCACACCAGGAACTGAATCTCGGAATGCTTGTACGTTACCGCCTGAATCAGGCTACAAAGATTACAGGATTCAAATCTGAGAATGCCGTATACTTTGGCGCATATTACCGCCACAAAGATGCTGTAATACCTCAGTTCTTTTTTGAAATGGCCGACTACAGCATCGGCATCTCTTACGATGTGAACATCAGCTCCTACCGTTCTGCTTCCAATATGCGGGGTGGATTCGAGATATCGCTTAAATACAATAACCTAACGGATGCCGTGTTCAAGCGGGAAAGCTTTAATTAATCCAGTTACCCCAGAATCTTCTTTATAGCCCCGGCCAGGTATTCATACTGGCTGATATGATTATATGCCTGGGCAGATATTCTGATGTGCGCACGGGGGGCATCCTTCGGAAACACGAATACCGGAACCTCAATGCCGTATTCGCGGAAAAGACGCTCCTGTACAGGGTGCACGTAATTGAATCCGTGCGGAGGAAGAGGAGTATCACACAAGGGAATTGTGCTAAGATGTCCGATCATAGAATCAGGTGCCGGAGCTTTTGCTCCAAGTGTGGATAAAATCATGTTTCTTCCAGCAAGCACAAGGTCCCTGTTCCGCTTTCGAAGTGCCTGCCATCCTCCGGGTAACAGGTTTCCCATCGTTGTAATGGCTTCCGGAATGCAGAGCATGGCGGAATAATCGTCCGTTCCGGGCCAAAAGAAACGTCTGACCCAATCCGGACTCCGGTCGTAGACATGGCTCCATTGCAGCGGGTGAATAGCATCCTGACAGGAAGGATGAACCCATAAAATGGCAGAACCTTTTGGAGAGCAAATCCACTTGTGCGCATTTCCGGTGTAGTAATCACAGCCAATGGATTCAATGTTCAGATCCAGCATACCGGGCGCGTGTGCTCCGTCAATAAATACAGCAATTCCCTTTTCTTTGAATCGTCGTGTTATTTCTTTTACCGGATAAATAAGTCCCGTAGAGGAGGTAATGTGATCAATAAAAAGCATACGGGTAGCCGGACCAATCGCTGCGGTAAGCGTGGAAATAAGTTCCTCTTCCGAATTCAGCGGCCAGGGTATTTTAACCGGCCGAATGGAATAACCGCGTTCCTCTGCATACCGCTGCCAGGTATTGAAGCAGGCTCCGTAAATATGTGAATGAAAGAGTACCTCATCTCCTTTCCCCAGACGCAGGCTGCGAATAACCGTATTCACGCCCATCGTAGTGTTCTTGACCAATACCAGATTGTCAGGACCGGCTCCGAGAAAGCTGGCTGCACTTTCCCTCGCTTGATCCCACATGGATTCCAGTTCCCGGATGAAAAATCGTACAGGCTCAGACTCCGTTCTGCGGCGAATCATTTCTTGTTTCTTCAGAACAGCAACCGGAGTGGCGCCAAACGATCCATGGTTCAGGAATGTAATCTCCGGATCGAGTGCCCAGGAATGGAAAAGATCAGAATAAACAGGGCGCTTCATTGCCCCTCTTCGATACGGAATTTCAGTTTCACCAGCTTGGCCAGTTCTTCGCCATTTTCTTTCATATCCTCATCACCCGCCTCATACAACCAGAGTATGGTCACCGAAGTAGCGTTGGCTGAAAGGGATTCGATCTTTTTAAGAATATCATATACGAACTTGAGCGAGGTAGAGTTGAGGTAGTCGAACGCAAATGTAAAAAGCAGATCCTTGCTGTACGCATCCCCTTTGTCAGACTTCATGTAATAGAGCACCTTGCTATAGTTATCCAGCCATTCCAGCACAGGTTGAAAAAATTTTCGGGCGTTCTCCGGCCGCGATTCTCCGCGAATCTCCAGTGTGTCAGAAAACGGATCCAGATGAATCAGCGGGGAAAATTCCGTGGCTTCAATATGTAGTTTTTCCATAATGTCAGGCTGCTAATTTGATGCGTATGTAAAAGAACGAGGTGTGAGGCAATTCCTCAAAGTAGTGATCCACAAAGTTTCCCTTCCGACGGGCCATGAGAATAAGCCCTAATCCAGCTCCCTTTGCCCGTGCGCGTGCAGGAAGTAAAAGCGTCTCCAGAAATTCACGGTCCAGTTCCTCTGCGTTCAGGGTATGGAGTATCTCCAGTCTTTTACGGAGATGAAACGCGTCCTCACGACTGATCGAATTCCCTGCCGTAATACAATAATGGTTTCCCTCTACAGTCAGAGACAATAAGGCCATGTTTTTATCCGCAGGATGGAAGGAATAATAATTGCGGATATTATCAAAACATTCCACCGCCATGGAATAGGCGCGCTTTGCGGAATTTAATTCCGCTCCCCTTTCTCCAAGATATGTTTTCATCTCCTGAAGGGTGGCATTGAGCCGCCCGGAATCATAACTGCCAAAGTATCCGATAGCAGCATCCGGGGCGGGAAGTTGGGAGATAAATTCTTCGAAACGGGTACCCCCGGAAAGATCGCGGAAATAAATGTCAGTTAAGACGTTCATCTTCAGACAGTAAGGACGTTTAATTAATGACTAAATTAGCAAAAATGATCAAAGGGGGAAACATTTTTTTAAGGGCCCTTGAACCCTCTGATGTAGACGCACTGTACCAGTGGGAAAATGACCCAGAGGTCTGGCGGGTGAGTAATACACTAACACCCTGGTCAAGACATGTGCTGGAACAATACATCCTCTCTTCTCATCAGGATATCTATTCCACCCGGCAGTTACGCCTGGTTATCTGTTCGATAAACGACCAGAGCCGATTGGGCTGTATCGATCTTTTTGATTTCGAGCCGGCGCACTTACGGGCAGGGGTAGGCGTACTCATCTCCAGAGAGGCCAGAGGCAGGGGAATTGGTGCAGAGTCACTGGATTTGCTGGTGGAATACGCATTTAAGGTACTCGGACTTCGGCAACTTTATGCAGGAGTTACAGCAGATAATATTCCGAGTCAGAAACTGTTCGAATCGGGCGGATTTGTTCAAACAGGTCTTAAAAAGCAATGGATTAGAACTGCGGAAGGATATGTGAATGAGATTTTCTATCAACGGCTCCGGAATGAGTAACTACTGCTGGCTTTTTTCTGTTTATGTATTGATGTTTGCCTGCGGATGTGGTCCGGATAGTGCCTCTTTGGATACTACGGAACGTACCACAGGCTGGCTAAATCATGGCGATTCCGCTACCTATGTAGGAGGGAAGGTATGTGCTTCCTGCCATAAGGAAAAGTTTGATCACTTCAGCAGGACAGGGATGGGAATGTCTTTCGACAGCGCTACACGAAAGAAAAGCGCCGCAGATTTTTCCCACAGCCTTGTATTTGACAAACAGTTGGATATGTGGTACAGAATGTACTGGGAGAATGACAGGATGATGATGGAGGAATTTCGCCTGAAAGGTAAGGACACGGTTCATTCGCGGAAGCATCGTATGGATTATGTGATTGGATCCGGACAGCATACGAATTCCCATTTGTTCAGTGTAAACGGCTACCTCTGCCAGGCGCCCATGACCTTTTATACCCAGGAAGGAAAGTGGGATCTGCCACCGGGATATGAAAACGGAGCGAACGCTCGTTTCGGCCGGAAGATCGGTGATGAATGTCTCACCTGCCATAATTCATTCCCGGAACCGGTTCCGGGCAGTGAAAACAAATACACAAAGATCCCGGACGGAATCAGTTGCGAACGTTGCCATGGTCCCGGTTCCATCCATGTGCGCCGACGATTGGCCGGAGAAATACCTGAAACGACAGGAGGCACGGATTTTTCCATTGTTCACCCGGGAAGACTGAGTCCGGATCTTCTTTTCGATCTTTGCCAGCGATGTCATCTCCAGGGGAATGCGGTACTCATGCCGGGAAAGGATTTTTTCTCGTTTCGTCCGGGAATGAAACTATCGGACTACTGGACTGTATTTCTTCCGCGGTATGAAGGCGGGGAGGAAGATTTTATTATGGCCTCTCACGCTGACCGGCTTAAAATGTCCGCTTGTTTCATCGGGAAAAACGGCAAGGTTCTTACGTGTACTACCTGTCACGATCCTCACATCAGCGTTAAAAAAACCGGGACGGAGGTTTTTAATAATTCCTGCCGGTCCTGTCATCCTTCAGCCTCCGATTGCTCAGAAGACAACAACAAGCGGATGTCCAAGGGTAATAATTGTGTTTCCTGCCATATGCCCCGTTCGGGCTCTATAGATATTCCGCATGTAACTGTCACGGATCATTTTATAAGAAAAAAGCCCAAGATCGCTTCCGGGGAGAAGGAAGAGCTGCGCAAATTTCTTGGATTGTCGGCCGTAAATAACCCAAATCCGGATGACCTCATGCGCGCCCGTGCCTACTTGTACCAGTATGAGAAATTTAACAAAGCTTCTTATTACCTTGACTCTGCTTTACTTTTCCTGAAGCGCGGGGTGGACAATTATAAACAACCTGCCGTGTGGGTACATTACTATTTTATCCGGATGGATCATCGGAGCATGCTTGAGCTGACTGAAAAAATCGGATTAGAAGCAATTCTGAAATCACTCAAAATCGGAAGTCCGGCCAACGGAGACGCATGGACGGCTTACAGAATTGGTGAAAGCTATTATAAAACCGGAAATTTTAAGTTGGCAGAAACATGCTACCGTTGTGCCGTTGAATTGTCGCCATTCAACCTTGAATTCCATAACAAATACGGCGCGGTTTTGATTGCGTTGGGAGAACTGGACAGAGCTCGTAAGGAGTTTAAGTTTATTCTGGATGAGGACAGCACATTCTCCGTGGCCTGGTCAAACATGGGTATTCTTTATCTCATGGATAAAAAGGACAACGAGGCCGAGGTGTGTTTTATAAAATCACTCCAACTGGATCCGGACTATGAATCTGCTATGAATAATATGTTAAGATTGTATTATTACCGGAAAGACAGGGAAAAGTATAATTTCTGGCGGGATCGTGTAAAAGAAAAGTTTCCAGGAAGTAAATTTGCAGAAGAAATGGGAAAACTTACATGGTGAGGAAAGCCAGAAAGATTCTACTTTGGTCCACCTTGTTGCTGCTCCTGGCAGGAGCGGGGGGAGGGTACTACGTGTATAGGATGGTATATTCCGCCAACACGAATGTGAAGAATGATCCCTACTTCTTCATTGCCACCGGCGCCACGTACGAAGAGGTGCTTACAAACCTGAAGCTAAGCGGATATATTAATGATATTACTTCCTTTGATAGGGTGGCGAAGCGGAAACAATACGACCGGAAAGTAAGACCCGGCAGGTACAAAATCCGTTCCGGCATGAACAATAATGAACTCGTCAATATGCTGAGGGCAGGTTTACAGGAGCCGGTCATGGTAACATTCAATAACATCAGGTGGAAGGAACAACTGGCCGGACGCGTGAGCAGAAATCTGGAAGCCGACAGCGCTTCTATTCTGGCATTGCTCAGCAATGAGGATTATCTGCAAACGCAATTTGGTTTTAATTCTTCCACGATTCTGACAATGTTTCTCCCTGATTCCTATCAATTCAACTGGAACACCTCCGCAGAGGAGTTTATGAAACGCATGGCATCTGAATATAAAAAATTCTGGAATGATGCGCGGAAGAAAAAGGCCACAGACATCGGACTCAGTCAGTCTCAGGTAAGTATTCTGGCTTCCATAGTGCAGGAAGAACAGCAGGTATTTGCTGATGAACGACCGGTAATTGCCGGCCTTTATCTTAACCGGCTCAGGCAGAAGCACCCGCTGGAAAGCGATCCCACCCTGATGTATGCTCACGGCGATTTCAGTATCCGAAGAGTGCTGAACAAGCATAAAGAAATAGATTCGCCGTACAATACGTATAAAAACACGGGACTTCCTCCCGGTCCGCTGAATATTCCTGACATTAGCTCCATTGATGCAGTGCTGAATTACGAGACCAGTGATTATTTTTTCATGTGCGCAAAGGATGATTTTTCAGGAAGGCATAACTTTGCAACATCGTACGACGAACATTTGAAAAATGCTAAGAAATACCAGGCAGCGCTGGATAAACGGGGAATTAAAAAATAAGTATGGACAAAATTAAATTTGGAACAGATGGCTGGAGGGCTATCATCGGAAAGGACTTCACAGAAGAAAATGTAGCCCGGGTTGCTGACGCTACCGGTCGGTGGTTGAAAAAGAATTTTACAGTTCCCTCCTGCGTGATTGGACATGATTGCAGACGAAATGGTGCCATTTACGCTGAAGTTACAGCACGGGTCTTGTTATCGCATGGTGTTAGGGTATACCTGGCCGAGGGGTTTGTGTCTACTCCCATGGTTTCTCTCGGAGCGAAGAACCGGGATGCTTCGCTTGGAGTGGTTATCACCGCTTCACATAATCCACCCGAATACAATGGGTATAAACTGAAAGGGGGATATGGTGGTCCGCTGCTCCCGGAAAAGATTCAGGAAATTGAAGAGATGATACCGGATACAGTGCAAATGCCGGTAAAAGGACCAATGCCTGAGATCGTGCCGCTCGAGGACGAATATATTGCGCATGTAGAAAAGCATTTTGATCTTGCACTGATTCGAAGTTCGGGTTTGACTTTTGCTTATGATGCCATGTACGGAGCCGGGCAGAATGTAATCCGGCGTTTGTTTCCCGAAACAATTATGCTTCACTGCGAACACAAGGAGAGCTTTGATGGACTGGCGCCGGAGCCAATTCACAGAAATCTGCAGGAATTCAGTGAATTGATCCGCCAGCGAGGAAATATTCAGTGTGGTCTGGCAACGGATGGCGATGCGGACAGGATCGGACTGTACGACAGCAGAGGAAACTTTATCGACTCACATCATATTATACTTCTGCTCATTAAATATCTGGTGGAAGAGAAAAGGATGACGGGCAAGGTGGTTACCGCCTTTTCAGTTACACCGCGCGTCCAGAAGATGTGTGCTCATTTTGGAATTCCGCTGGAAGTAGTAAAAATCGGCTTCAAGTACATTGCCGGGTATTTTCTGAAGGAAAAGGTGCTACTGGGTGGGGAGGAATCAGGTGGAATTGCCATTCAGGGTCACATTCCGGAAAGAGACGGCTTGTGGATGGGATTTGTTATTTGGGAGTATATGGCGAAGAGCGGAAAGTCACTGGAGGAACTTATCCGGGATGTCTACCGGATTACCGGGGATTTTTCATTTGAACGGTATGATCTTCACCTGGATGAAGACCTGAAGAACAGGATCGTCGCATATTGCCGGTCGGGAAAGGTGAATGCAATAGGGAAATACAAGGTGATCCGTACGGAGGACATTGACGGATGGAAGTATTATTTTTCAGACAAGGAATGGCTCATGATTCGCGCTTCCGGAACTGAGCCTGTGCTGAGAACGTATGCCGAATCCGGCTCACGGGAAGAAGCTATTGCGATTCTGGAAGAGGCGAAGAGAGTACTTACAGCTATATAGAGTGAAACACCTGACACTGCTTTTGTTTATTTTGTGGGGCGGATATGCTCTTGCTCAGAAAGGATCTGTATCGGGGCGGGTCAGCAATGGGATCAGCAATGAACCTGTGCCATTTGCGGTGATCAAGGTCAGAGATTCGCTGATTTCTGCCAGTGCAGATGAGGAAGGAAAATATGTGCTGAAGAATCTGGCTCCGGGAGTTTATACAATTGAATTCAGTATGGTTGGATTCGTTCCACGCGTGCTGTACGAGGTGCGGGTGAATCCCGGAAGTGTAAGCGTGCTGGACGTTGAACTGGAAGAGTCAAGTTTGGAGCTGGGAGAAGTGGAGATCACAACATCTCCCTTCAGTAAAACGGCAGAGAGTCCGGTTTCCCTTAGAAATATCGGACAAGATGAAATTGAGCGCAATCCGGGCGGCAACCGGGATATATCCAAAGTTATTCAGAGCTTGCCCGGGGTGGCCGGAACGCCTTCCTTCCGGAATGATGTGATCATACGGGGTGGGGCGCCAAATGAAAACCGCTTTTTTATTGACGGAATAGAAGTACCAAATATTAATCACTTCGCAACGCAGGGATCTTCCGGCGGACCGGTAGGAATGATCAATGTCAATTTTATTAAGGAAGTGGATTTTTACACCGGTGCTTTCCCTGCCGGCAGGGGCAATGCCCTCAGTAGTGTTATGGAGATCCGCCTGAAGGAGGGAAATCCGGAAAGATTCTCCGGAAACCTAACCATCGGGGCTTCTGATCTTGGCGTTTCATTCGATGGCCCTCTGGGCAAAAAGGCTAGCGGAATTTTTTCCTACCGGAGGTCTTACTTGCAGTACCTTTTTACCGCCCTGCAGCTCCCGTTTCTTCCCATTTATAATGACCTACAGTTCAAGATTAAATACAGGATGAACGCAAAAAATGAGTTAACAATTATAGGATTGGGAGCCTTTGATGATTTTGAATTGAACCTTGATGCCAATGAAACTCCCTTTCAGAAATATCTTCTCAATAATCTTCCGGAGTATAAACAATGGTCCTATACCACAGGAGCCGTATTGAAGCACTACCGTGAACACAGCTATCAGAGTCTGATACTGAGCCATAGCAGCCTGGAGAATAAAGCGCAAAAGTATTTTAATAATAACCGGGCTTCTGATACAAATAAAATACAAGATTATGTTTCTTCAGAGTCAGAGACAAAGTTGAGACTGGAAAGCGTGTATTTGCGTAACGGCTGGCGGATTATTTCGGGAGTGGGAGGAGAGTATGTATCCTATTCTAACAGCACTTTTAATAAAATTTCATTGCCGTCGGGGTTGTTGCTGGTGAATTATTCTTCGGAGTTAAACTTTGTAAAGTATCACGCATTTGTTCAGTTCTCCAAAAGCCTTGCAGATAACAAAATCGGTGTTTCGGGTGGTCTGCGCCACGACGGTTCCACATACAGCAGTACAACCACTGATCCGGGGAATCTTTCACCGCGCCTGTCCGTTTCCTGGAATTTTGCGGGTAATTTTTCACTGAACATGAATGCAGGCCGCTATTTCCAACTCCCCCCTTATACTGTATTGGGCTACAGAGATTCCTTTAGCACGCTGATCAATAAGAACAATGGTGTTAAGTATATACGCTCAGATCACGGGGTGGCCGGACTGGAATGGAACAACCGCAGCAACCGTCGGATTACACTGGAAGGTTTCTTTAAAGATTATTCTGATTATCCTTTTCTGACGGATGATTCGGTTTGCCTTGCAAACCTTGGAGCCGATTTCGGCGTTATCGGGAATGCTCCGGTTACGTCAACGTCATCGGGAGTGGCGTACGGACTGGAGTTCATGTTCCAGCAGAAGCTAAAAAAAGGTTTTTATGGAATTCTCTCCTATACTTACGTTAGAAGTGAATTTACGGATAAGAATGGGAATAGGGTTCCAAGCAGCTGGGATAATAATCATCTTATTACTTTAACAGGAGGTAAGAAGTGGGGAAAGGGTTGGGAAGTAGGCTTTAAATGGAGATACCTCGGCGGGGGACCGTACACCCCATATGATACCCTGCGCTCCGGCTTGCGAGCGGTATGGGATGTGACCGGCCGCGGACTGCCTGATTATGATCTTCTTAATACGGAGAGAAATCCTGCAATACACCAGATGGATGTTCGTTTGGATAAGCGAATTAACCGCACTAAATGGTGGCTGAATATTTATCTCGACGTACAAAATGTATATGCGTTCAAAGCAGAGCTCGCACCGTACTTAGATGTGCTGCGAGATGATGCGGGTAACCCTGTTGTTGATCCGGGTGATCCATCGCGCTACCAGCTCACAATGCTGAAGAACGAAAGCGGAAACGTACTGCCATCTATTGGTCTGACTTTTGGTTTTTAAAAAGCGCTCCCGTTTTGATACCTTTAGGCGGTGAAGTATTATTATTCTGTGTGCTTTCTTCTTCTTAGCCTGCCGGTCGTAGCGTCTCAGGACAGTATACCGGCCGGGAGAAAATACCGTACCGCCGGCGTAATTCTGGCAGGTTCGGGTGCTTCTATTTGGGTACTGAACAATGCCTGGTATTCCAACTATCCGAAAGAATCGTTTCACTTTTTTAATGATAACGCAGAGTGGCTTCAGATGGACAAAACCGGACACATGTTGTCTGCTTTCCATATCGGGCAGTTTGGCCATCATTTGTTTAAATGGTCCGGAATGGAAAAAAATCGTTCTCTACTTTGGGGCGGCGGACTCGGTACGATGTACCTGGGAATAATAGAGATTCTTGACGGTTTCTCTTCCGGCTGGGGCTTTTCAACAGGCGATATGATCGCGAATGTGACGGGATCTGCGCTATATATTACACAGGTGTATGCATGGAACGACACGCGAATCACACCAAAATTTTCTGCTCATTTGACCTCATTTGCGGCCAGCCGTCCGGAATTACTGGGAGAATCCTCTGCGGAGCGCATCCTGAAAGATTATAATGGACAAACCTGCTGGCTCTCACTGAATATCCGGTCTTTTTTTTCTGCCTCCTCTGTACCGCACTGGTTCAATGTAGCGTTCGGGTACGGTGCTACAGGAATGGTAGGTGGCCGGCCGGAGGTCAATGATCCGTTTGTACGTGAACGTGAATGGTACTTTTCCCTTGACGCCGATCTTTGGCGCATTCCGGGGATCCGGAATTCTGTTTTTGGAAAGATATTGCGTTCCTTTGGATTCGTAAAGATTCCGTTTCCCGCACTCCGGTATTCCGGCGGAAGACTGGATGTACATCCATTCTATTTCTGATGATCTATTTTCTGCTAAAACCTCTGATCACTCTTTCGCTTCGGATCTATTTCCGGAAGAGAGAAGTACGGGGCGCAGAACACGAACCGCAGGAAGGTCCTTTTATTGCGGTCGCAAATCATCCGGGTACGCTCATGGACCCAATGGTTATTGGCGCCTCTCTTCGGTCTCGCTTTTTCTTCTTGAGCAAGGCGACTGTGTTTAAAGGTCCGGCTCGCTGGATATTCCCGAAACTGGGTATGATTCCTGTGCACCGTGCTCATGATGATCCCTCCCAGATTCATAAGAATAAGGAAACGTTTATTCGGTGCTATGAACACCTGGAGCAGGGGGGCAAGCTGCTGATATTTCCGGAAGGTGTTAGCTTTGCCCAGCGTAAGTTGCAAAAGATTAAGACAGGTACGGCCCGGATCGCTTTGGATACGGAGGCCCGGAATGATTTCAAGCTTGGGATTCAGATTCTTTGTGTAGGACTCAATTATTCGGCTTCTCATCGTTTTCAATCAGATGTGTTTGTAAATATTTCCACGCCGATCAGAGTTGCGGATTACCAGGAGTCGTTCCGCCGCGAACCTGTTGCCGCTGTAAGTGCCCTCACCGAATGTATCCGGAAGAAGCTGGAAGAACTAACCATTGCGTTGGAAGATGAAACCGTAGACCAGCTCGTTAAGTCCGTTGAGCGTATCTATAAAGCAGAATTGCTTCGCGAATTGGGATACAGCAGCCGGGATAAAGAGCAGGATTTTATACTTACCCGAAAAATCGCAGAGGCGGTACTACATTTTAAGGAGAAGGATCCGGCGAATGTAGAAGTGATATCCCGCAAGATAGACAAGTACTTTGATCTCCTTGACCGGCTGAACATTAATCATCATATCCTTTCAGGGAAGCGCATCGGATGGTGGAAGCAGGCGGGGACTTTCCTTTATTTCCTGATTGGATTTCCCTTTTTTCTTTTCGGCTTTCTGAATAATTATATCCCTTTTCGCCTGCCCTCGGTCATTAGCCGATCGATTTCCAGGGATGTGGAGTGGTTTGGAGGGATGAATATGCTTTCGGGCTTGTTCCTCGTTATTATCTTTTACGGGTTGCAGGCATTCTTTCTGCACCGCTATCTTCCGGAATGGTTCACATTTCCCGTACTCACAGCGTATGTGATTTCCCTTCCTTTTTCCGGATTATTCGCATTTTATTACTGGAGACGATTCACAACTCTCCGGGGCAGATGGATGCTTTGGGCTTTATTCAGCCGCAAAGCATCCCTTCTGTCCGGTATAATTATGCTCAGGGAAGAGATATTGCAGGATATCAGGCATGCGAGGAAGGAGTTTGAGAACTCGGAGCCGGCCTGAACTTTCGGATCAGTTTGCGGGTGGTGCGAATGCCAAGCCAGATTGAACCGGCAAAAATCATCCAGAAAGGCCAGGCTTCAACGAATCCCAAAATAAATCCCTGCAGGCCGTTCCAGCCTGAAAGCACGCTGTCCTTCAACTTACTGAAGAAGCCCGGCTCATCGGTGGGTGTTGTTCCGCCGGAAAGTGTCTCGTAAAAATGTACCTGAATGGTGCTCCATGCAGTTTGATCGGCCAGGTATTTCATTTCCCCTTCCTTGGCTTCGATTTCTTCACGGATAATGCGAATGTTGTTTTCTATTTCAAGTATATCCTTGATCGTGGTTGCCCGCTTCAGTAATTCAATATAACGGGCTTCCACCTCCTTTTTTGTTTTGAGGCGTGTTGCCAGATCAAAATAGGTCTTACCAACATCTTCAGCAGTCAGGTTCCGTGAATGTACTTCTGCTCCCAGGGCGGTGAGATCTGAAGCCAGCTGAGCGAAATCCTGATTGCTTACCCGGATGACAACGTCGTTACTGCGGGAATACTCCGAACGCTGCTCGTTCTCATTTGAAATGTAGGCGTTGCGCGACATTACAAGTTTTTCCAGATCGCTGCGCGAGCGGATGTAATCTGTCACCCGCATGCTGATATTCGCATTCCTGATAACCATAGACGGGGTTTTAGTTTGCATGTTTCCCGTCAAACGAAAGGTGCCGTCCGATTTCAGTGAGCTGATTACATCAAAGGTGCTCCCGCCTGCGTCTTTCGGGGCATATTCCTCCAAAGCGGGGGGTTCAGTCATGCTCTTTTCAACCGTGAACAGGTTGATCCCGCTCTCGTCGGAGTTTGCTCCGCAGGATGCCAGCATTAGAATGGCGATAAAGGAAAATACGATGGTTTTCATGGCGTTGTGGTTTTTAGCTATCTATACGATGCTCCCACGCCGGAAATTCCATAAAGGAAGTTAATTTACGGTTTTACGTGGATGAGAATTTCCACACGCCTGTTTTTCTTCCTGTTCTCCACGGTAGTGTTGGGAAACGCGGGTTGTGATTCCCCGAAGTATTGGGTGCTGATCCGCGAAGGATCTATGCCTGAACGGACCAGATAGTCCTGTACCGCTCTCACCCGCCTAACAGATAGATTCTCATTATAAAGAGTGCCTCCTTTGCCATCGGTATGGCCCTGAAGTTCGATACTGAGTTCAGGCTTTTTCTTCATTTCAGATACCAGCTGGTCCAGTTCCGCCTGATGCGTTCCTTGGATCGAAATTTTGTCAAAATCGAAATAAACAGGGGGAGCCATACGCACAGATGGCGCAGGGGGATTAGGTTTTTTTAACACATTCGCGGTATCTTTCGGACGGTCCGGGTGCCCAAACGTGTCAGGAGGAGTGGTGTGAATAGTCAATCCTCCGCGCAGGGTATCTCCCGCCAGCAGAAGCACTGAGGTATCCGTTCTGACTTCCTCCAGGTAGTATATATTCATATCTGTGAATCGCTCATGTAAACGTGAAGATGACAGAAATGCGGATTTTCCGGAATGGCTGAAGTGAAAATAAATATCGTCGGCAGTGGAGTTGACCGGTATGCCAGGATTCTCCGGTGCCGACCATTGACCATTGGTTAGGGTGCATTTAAAAATATCGAATCCACCCATGGAGCCCGGCCCGTTGGAAGAAAAATACAGTGTTTTTCCATCGGGAGTAAGATACGGTCCGTCCTCGTCATACTTGGTGTTAATACGCACTCCCATATTCTCCGGTTCTCCCCAGCTGCCATCCGGATTTTTCTTACAGGTGTAGATATCTCTTCCTCCAAACCCACCCGGCCGGTCACTTACAAAATACATGATCTGATCATTAGAGATACAAAACGAGAGAGAAGTCTCCCAATGTTTGGAATTAAGCCCGGCTCCTTTGATTTTTAAGGGCTTCTTCCATTGTCCTCCTTCCTCGGTACTGATATACATGGTGCCGGTTCGTATACCCTGGTAGAGATAGAGTGTTTTTCCGTCCTTGCTAAGAAAATTCGTTGCTTCATGGCGGTTGGTTGTGTTCACCTGGCCGGGTAAAGGAACGGAAGGCGCCCATTTTTCCCCGGAACGATCAGAGATATAAATATCCTCAAAGTGCTTGATATCAAAGAAGTCAACATAATTTTTTATCCCGTCTTTTCGCCGGGTTGTAAAGTAGAGGCGGTCGTCGTTAGGGGAGAGTAATGTGGAATAATCATCGAACGGACTGTTTACATTGGAATCCAGAAGAGTAATATGGAAAACAATTTTTGTATTGTCACCAGGCAGTGTAAGGGTTTCATTCATTGAATCTCTGAGGCGAATACCTGTATTACACCAGGCGATTTTCTGATCAATTTCCTCAGGAATATCCTGTTTTATTTTTCCGTCGGAATAGACGCCATGTTCTTCCAGCAGGGTTTTATACCTTTTGTAATTTTTAAGGGCATCTTCAAATTGCCCGTTCAGGTGCTGGATCTCCGCAATAATAAAGAAGGTTTCAGGGATGGTGTCGCCTGCTGAATACCTTTGACTTCCGGTCATGTACTGAAGCGCTCCGGACTTCTCAAAGTTGGAATAGTAGAGCGCGAGTCCGGCTTCAAAAAGATAGATTTTTTTTGTACTGTCTGTCCGGAGAAGTTCGCGGTAGGTCTCAAGCGCCTTGTAATAGGAACCGGTGTTAAAATGATAACGCGCTTTTTTAAGGAGCTTTTTTTCTACGCGGGGAGAAAGTTCTTGTGAGAAAGAGGAGGTCAGGCTAACGAAAAAAAGGCAAACAAAGAGCAGAACAGGTTTACTTGCCATGTGTTACCCGGAGTGTGAGCTGATCTCATGGAGATGCTTTGATATCTCGCCGAGAATAAACTGGCGTTCAGGACTTTCATTTTGCCGCTCATGTTCCGTTGTTTGGCTGCTTTCCGGCAGTGTAAACCCCGGCGGAATCTTCTGTATCTCCTCGATAACTGACAGTGCTTCAAGTGCCACCGGCAACGGCTCAGCCGTGGCCAGAGTGATGAAAAGCTGAAGGTGTTCTGACATATCTTCGCCGCATTCCCAACAGGCCGCAACCAGCGCCGCAAGGCGGGGGTCGCCCCGGTGATCGTGAATGGCTTCAATCAGTAAAGCCACGCCTGCGGCGCAACGGAGTTCTTTCAGTAGAAGTTCTTTATTTTCCTTATGGGAAGGATGGGTGAGAAGATCAACAAGGTTTTTTCTGTGAACTCCTGTGAATCCTTCCTTCTTCTGCTTCCCCCCGGTAAAAAACAGGGAGTTGTAACTGGATGTTTCCACTATCCTGTATCCTTTGTTTTCTTCTTTTTCCACTTTTCCGGGTTATTGAGCGAAATTAAGAAGAAATAAGGATGCGGCCGCATCTCTCCATACAAGAATAATAACGCCGCCGCAGGCTCCGGCAACAACCGCGACCTGTTTCCATCCAACCTTTTCGCGGTAGAGCATGTAGTTTACAGGTAATGCCATCACAGGAAGAAGAGAAAATATAGTTTGAGCGATGCTGGGTTGATTCTTCAGAAGAGAAACGGCGAGCATGGAAAGCATTACGCCTGCTACCGGACCAAACAGGGTGCCGGCCAGTGCATACCAATTACCGTTTTGACGGTTTTGAAGAACAGGTCGGGCAATTTCGGGCAGTTTACCGGAGACGATCGTTAGAAAAAAGATCACCACTGTACCAGCGACCATTCGCATCCAGGTCGCCTGAACGGGGTCAGGTGAATCCGGACTTGCTACAGAGAATCCTTTATTTGCGAGCACCAGACCTATACCCTGGCAGGATGAGGAGAGAATGAGGTAAAATACGCCGTGCCGGAATTTTCCATGTCCCGATTCCTTAACTTTTAATATTTCTGCTTTAGAAAATGACAGTGCAGTCACACTTAGAATGGTGACTGTAATCCCCAGCAGTCCCACCGGATTGATACGTTCACCTACCAAAAACCATCCGGCAAAAAGTGTGGCGATCGGTGCCAGCGTAGTAAAAACACTTCCCACCCGCGGTCCCAGGATCGCAAAACCTGAAAAGCCAAAGTAATCTCCCAGCGCTAACCCAATTACTCCGGAGATGAAGAACCAGAAAGGGGCGCCTCCTCCTGTGAAATCGCTGACCGAAACAGAAGGGACTTCTGAAAACACAAGCAGCAGGATGGTCAGAATCGTACAGGCAAGTAATAAACGGAAGTGATTCAGGGGGCCAGCACCCAATTTCCGCGATGCGGCCGTAAACGGAAAAATGCAAATGGTCCAGCTAATGGTTGTAAGCACTGCGGCGGCTTCTCCTGCAAAAGGTATTCCGGAGAGATCCATATTACCTCTGTCCGAAAATCGAACTTCCCACCCTGATCATATTACTTCCGCATTCAACAGCCAACGGCCAGTCGCTGCTCATACCCATGGACAGTATTTTCATATCGGGTGCAGAAGCATTAAGCTGTGTAAATACTTCTTTCAATCCGGTGAATTCCTTTCGGATCTCCATTTCGTTATCGGTCAGGCTGGCCATTCCCATGCATCCGGAGAGCAAAGTTCCTGGAAACTGCCCGTTTTTCCACTGTTCTGTTAAATGCTGAACCTCCTTGAGTGAGGCACCATATTTGGATTCTTCCTTTGCAATTCTCACCTGAATCAGAAAAGGGATGGTTCGTTCACATTTTATCGCTTGCCGGCTGATCTCTGAAAGCAATCCGGAGGAATCAACGGAATGGATCATATGGATAAAGGGGGCGATGTACTTCACTTTGTTAGACTGCAGGTGTCCGATCAGATGCCAGCGGATATCCTTGGGGAGGGCTTGTGCTTTTGGAAGAAGTTCCTGAACCCGGTTTTCTCCAAAATCCCGTTGCCCTGCCTCATATGCCTCCATGATCTTATCCGTACCATGGGTTTTGGTAACAGCAACAAGTGTTATGCCGGGAGGCAATGCTTTTTTAAGACGGGCAAGATTTCCGCTTACAGACATGCAGGCGAAATTACAAAATCATTTCGGGGCCTTGCGAAGAAGATACACGGCAAGGATACCAAAGAGGATGTTGGGAGTCCAGAGTGTGATCATGGGCGGCCAGCCCCCTTTGATGCTGAGCTGGGCTGCCACCTGCATAAATAAGATAAAGGTGAAGGCGATCCCTATTCCCAGTCCAATATGCAGCCCAATTCCTCCGCGCACCTTCCGGCTGGCAATTGAAACACCGATGAGTACCAGGATGAAGGTAGCGAAGGGGAATGCCGTACGCCGGTGTTTTTCCACCTCATAGGCGTCAATATTCATGGATCCTTTCTTTCGTTCTTCTTCAATAAAACTGTTCAGTTCATTCCAATTCATACGCTCAATGCTGGTGAGCCGCTGCTTGAAATCGGAAGGGCTGAAATTCAGCACAGTGTCGAGCACAAAACCGCGTCGGATAGATTCCTTCAGGCTGTCTGTTTTGCGGATGAAGTAATTGTGAATGCTCCATTTCTGCTTTAGGGAATCCCACTGAATGTATTCCGACTTCAGGTAATAGGTTCGCTGACCATCACGGAACTGCTCAATGGAAAACATGTGACCGATATCCCGCTCCGCGTCAAAATTGCTGAAATAAATACGGGTGTCAGGGCTGATCTGCCGGTGAATGTGATGTTCTGTATTCCGAAACTGATTCCGTATATAGGTCTCCTCAAATTCCAGCCGTACTTTATTTGAATTAGGAATAACAAAGTGATTCATGTAGAGCGAGAGAAGGGCGATCAGCGAGGCTCCGATAAAATAGGGGACGAAAACAATACGGTTAAAACTTATGCCGCTACTGAGAATTGCCACTATTTCCGTACGCGATGCCATCCGGCTGGTAAAAAAGATCACAGCGATAAATACAAAGAGGGGAGAGAAGAAGTTAGCAAAAAAGGGAATGAAATTGAAGTAGTAGTCAAAGACAATGGCCCGAAGCGGTGCATCGCGGTCCATGAAATCTCCGAGTTTCTCGGAAGCATCAAAAACCACCACGATCATCATTACCAGAGAAATGGTGAAGACGAAGGTGCCGAGGAACTTCGCCAGAATGTACCGGTCCAGGATCTTCATCATATCATAATCGGGCTTGGAGCTTCGGGACCATCTTGTTTTTCCAGGTTGCAAAACTTCCGTTCTCTATATGGGTGCGTGCTTCCTTCATCAGGTGAAGATAGAATCCCAGGTTGTGAATGGTCGCGATTTGCATGGCCAGGATTTCCTCCGCAGCGAAAAGATGGCGCAAATAAGCCCGGGAATAGGCCTTATCCACAAAAGTAGTGCCGTTGGCATCAAGAACACCGGTGTACTCCTTCCATTTTTCGTTTTTGATATTCAGTATGCCCTCGCCTGTGAAAAGGAGGCCATGGCGGGCATTGCGGGTGGGCATCACACAATCGAACATATCCACCCCAAGGGCAATGCACTCCAGCAGGTTGGCCGGGGTACCCACACCCATCAGATACCGGGGCTTATTTTCCGGCAGAATACCGCAGGAAAGTGCCGTCATTTCATACATGATCTCCGCCGGTTCCCCTACCGAAAGTCCTCCAATGGCATTACCGGGAAGATCACAGGAGGCGACAAATTCCGCTGAACGCTTCCTCAGGTCAGGGTAGACCGATCCCTGAACGATGGGAAAAAGAAACTGCCGGTAATTATAAAGTGGTAATCCTTCCTTCCATGCCTCCATGCATCGCCGGAGCCAGCGGTGGGTGAGTTCCATGGAATGCTCCGCAAGGGATGCCATGGAAGGGTAGGGGGTGCATTCGTCGAAGGCCATAACAATGTCGGCACCGATCTCCCTTTGCATCTTCATTACACTCTCGGGGGTAAATAAATGCGCCGAACCGTCGATATGTGAAGCAAAACGCGCACCTTCTTCTGTGAGTTTGCGGTTTTGCGCAAGGGAAAAGACCTGATAACCTCCGCTGTCGGTAAGAATGGGTAACTCCCATCCAATGAAGCGATGCAAGCCGCCCGATTTTTGCAGAAGTGCGGTGCCGGGCCTTAAATACAGGTGGTAGGTATTTCCAAGAATGATCTTAGCCGCAATGTCGTCCTTTAGTTCTCGCTGGTGCACGGCCTTCACTGTACCCGCTGTTCCTACAGGCATAAATACCGGTGTGGGAATTTCACCGTGATCCGTGCGAATAAGTCCCGTTCTGGCGGCACTTCTCTCGTCCTTTTTTATGATGGTGAAGAATTCTGACACCTTGATTTACAGGGTCTTTCGCCCACGATTTGTTAATTTCTTTGTTTAAATCCTGCCAAAGATACTCAACTCCTGCACAAGCCTTAGGGATACTTTTGATCATGCAGCTGCCGGAAGATCAGCAAGGTTGGATAGTATTCATTGTTTTTTGTGCGTTCGCATTGTGCGCCCTGGTGCAGGTCTGGTACTTCGCGTACTATTTTTCCCGAGTGGCCTTCCGGAGTAAAAAAGAAAGGCCGGCTTCTGAACCGCCCGCCTCCGTACTGATTTGCGCACGAAATGAAGCGGCTAACCTGGAAAAGAATATACCCCTGATCATGCAACAGGATTATCCGGATTTTGAAGTCATTGTGATCAACGACTGTTCCTGGGATGATTCGGAGATGGTATTGAAAAGCCTCGGACAGCAGTATCCTGCCCTGCGTGTAATCACGATAAAAGAAGATCAGTATTTCTCGCACGGTAAAAAAGTAGCCGTGATGGTAGGGATAAAGGGTGCAAAATCTGAATACCTTCTTTTTACGGATGCCGACTGCCGGCCTGCTTCGAACCAGTGGATACGCAATATGTTGCAAAGCTTTGATCAGCATTGCGACATTGTTCTGGGATATGGACCGTATGAAAGAACGGCTGGTTTTCTCAATAAACTCATCCGTTTCGATGCCTTCACGATCGGCCTGCAATACCTTGGAATGGCCTCTGCCGGCGTGCCGTACATGGGCGTAGGAAGAAACCTGGCATATAAACGCTCTCTTTTCTTTAAAGTGAAGGGATTTGCCTCACATTATCATATTGAGAGCGGTGATGATGACCTGTTTGTGAATGAGGCCGCTACTTCAGGAAATACGGTTGCCATGACAACTGCCGAAAGCATGACCGTTTCCATCCCGGAATCCAGCTTCCGCAATTGGCTCCGGCAGAAACGCCGCCACAGTACCACATTCCGTCATTATAAAGCAGGCACACGTCTTCGTTTAGGCCTGTTTGGTCTTTCCCAGTACCTGTTTTATCTCCTTCTCCTGTTCCTGCTTGTTTTTCAATTTGAATTGATCATAGTATTGGCGATATTTGGAGTACATCTGTTGCTGCGCTCTGTGATCATGTTCAGAAGTATGAGCAGGTTGGGAGAAAAAGACTTGTTCTGGCTTTACCCGGTGTATGAAGCATGTCTTATGTTTCTCTACCCCGTAATCAGTATCAGTAACCGATTCAGAAAGAAAAATAAATGGAGGAAGTAGGAGACGATAAAGGAAGAAATCTGACCGATAAGGCTCAGCACGACTTTAACCTGGTAAAATCAGCGCTCGACAAAGGCGACCAACGGGCCTATGCAGAGCTGATGGGACGCTACAAGGATACGGTCTATTTTATGTTGCTCAAAATGGTGAATAATAAAGACGATGCAGAAGATCTGACCATTGAAGCATTTGGAAAAGCCTTCAAGCGCCTTCACCAGTATACTCCGAATTTTGCCTTTTCTACCTGGCTTTTCAAAATCGCCACCAATAACTGCATTGATTTTATACGCAAGAACCGTCTGAATATGCTCTCCATTGACAAGCCAATGCGCGATGAGGAAGGAGGAGAAATTACGCTGGATATCCGCGATGAAAAGTCAGATCCTGAAGAAAATGTGATCAAAAAGCAAAAGGAGTTACATCTTCGGGCGATTGTAGACAAGCTTAAGCCCCGCTACCGCCAGTTGGTTCAGTTGAGGTATTTTGAGGAGAAGTCATACGAAGAGATATCTCAGGAGATGGATCTGCCTGTGGGAACAGTGAAAGCACAGCTCTTCAGAGCCAGAGAGCTTCTTTACCAGGTGCTTCGAAAGAAGGACGATGTTTGACAGGACTTCGCTTCATCATTTACTTCCGGAAATCACACCGGAGCAGGAAACACAGCTCGCCGCGCTGAGCGCCGTCTACGAGGAGTGGAATGCCCGCATCAATGTCATTAGCCGGAAGGATATTGGCAACCTTTTCGAACGTCATATCCTGCATTCGCTATGCATCGCGCGTTTTGCCGCCTTTCAGCCCGATCAACAGGTTTTGGATGTTGGAACCGGTGGAGGGTTTCCAGGTATCCCCTTGGCTATTGTATTTCCCCAAACCCGTTTTTTGCTCGTTGATTCGGTAGGCAAGAAACTGAAAGTGGCGAAGGCTGCGGCCGGCGTTGCCGGGTTGGAGAATGTCCGAATACAGCATGAAAGAGTGGAGAAGCTGCAGGAACGCTTTGATCATGTGGTCTCACGGGCCGTTACTTCTATTCCGGAGGTAATGAATTGGATCCGGGGTAAGGCTGCGGGGAAGCATTCTGCACTCTGGTATTTGCGCGGGCTTCCGGTGCAGGAAGAAATGAAGACCTTACCGCCAGCTACGCGGATACACCGGCTGACGGATATTATGCCGGGCGAATTTTTCAGCACCAAGGCATTGCTGGAAATCCCACTCCGTTAACTACCAGATAACCCGATTTTTCGTCCACTTATGAGGCAGAACCTGCCACCTGAGTCTAGGCGGGAGGAAACAGACCCGTTTAGTATTAATTTTTCTTTGTTTTTCTGCCCGTTCCTTACATCCCATCTTTGCCTTACCCCCGCTGGTCTGCCCGATGTTTAAGTTCAAAATCATAGGCCATGAAAAAGTCACTCTTGTTTTGTGCGTTGGTAATGGGCACGGGATTTTTCCTTATCGCACGGGAAAACGCGGGAACAGGTCCCCGCAGAGAATCGCCTGCTCAATCGTTGAGCTCCGGATGTGACCCCGGAACATCCCAGATGGATCTTGCAGTCAATAATGTGCGTACAACCGTCCTCGTTTCTGGCGACATGTGGTGGGATCTGAGCAATCCGAAATATGAGATTCCGCGCGGATCGGGTAAACATTCTATGTTCTCGGGATCGTTGTGGATTGGGGGAATTGATGCAGGTGGCCAGCTAAAGGTGGCAGCCATGACCTATCGCCAGAGTGGAAGCGATTTCTGGCCCGGTCCTCTGGATAATATGGCAGGCATTACACAAGATATGTGCCGGCGGTATGACCATCATTACAAGATCACACGAAAGGAAGTGGAAGAATTTGTGGCGGGCACTATTTCGCCAACGGCGAATATCACATCGTGGCCCGGAACAGGACCCGATGGTCAGACGCTTGCTCCTTTTGTAGATGTGAACGGTGACAATGTTTATGAGCCGTCAGCCGGTGATTACCCGGGATATAATCTGAACAGCGTTCCCGACGGAGACTGCACGGGATACATTTACGGTGACGAAACCATCTGGTGGGTATTCAATGACCGGGGAAACATTCACACGGAATCAGAGGCTGAAGCGATCGGATTGGAAATTCAGGCCCAGGCATTTGCTTTCAGCACCAACGATGAAATCAATGACATGACATTTTACCAGTATAAGATTATCAATCGTTCTACCTACCAGCTCAACCAGACTTACTTCGGTCAGTGGGTTGATGCTGATCTCGGATACTATAAAGATGATTATGTTGGCTGTGATGTTCCGAAAGGGCTGGGATATTGTTATAATGCAGATAATGATGACGAGTTGAATCAGGGCGGTTACGGTTCTAACCCACCCGCTATCGGTGTTGACTTTTTTATGGGGCCACTGGCAGATTTTGGAGATGGAATTAATAACGACAGAGATTCGCTTCTGGATGAAATCGGGGAGCAGATCATCATGTCGAAATTTGTTTATTATAACAACGATTGGACGGAGCGCGGCAACCCGGAGAACGGAATGGATATTTACGGTTACCTGCGCGGTTTTTGGAAAGATGGAACCCCTATCACCTACGGAGGTAACGGGTATTCCGGCACTACTCCCTGTGACTTTATGTTTCCCGGTGATTCCGATCATGAATGGGAGTGGGGGACAGGAGGAAGTTTCGGATCGGGGGCTGCACCGCAACCCGACTGGTATGAGAGTATACAGCCGGATGACCGACGCTTTCTGCAGTCGGCCGGAGCTTTTACTTTGAAACCGGGTGCTGTCAATTTCATCACAACGGGTGTGGTATGGGCCCGTGCATCCTCCGGAGGGGCCCTCGCTTCCGTAGATCTCTTGAAAAAAGCAGACGAAAAGGCACAAGCTCTGTTCAACAACTGTTTTAAACTCATTGATGGCCCGGATGCACCCGATCTGACCTTGCAGGAGCTGGACAGGCAATTGATACTCTATCTTGGAAATAAAGTAACGGGTAATAACTACAACGAATCCTATGAAGAGACGGATCCTACGATTATTTCTCCTGTCAATGTAATTCCGCCCTGGGATAACACGTATAATTTTGAGGGATACAAGATTTACCAGTTACGGAATGCCTCCGTTTCCGTTACGGACCTTCACAATCCCGATCTGGCGAGACTGGCAGCGCAGGTAGATTTGGAGAATTTTGATCCTGCCGGGGCACCTGTCGGGCAGTTAGTGAACTTTTATTACAATCCTTCCCTCGGTGCAAATGTACCCGTTGAAGAGGTCAATGGAGAGAACAAGGGGATCCTGCATTCATTTGTGATCAGTACAGACCAGTTTGCCACCGGTGATCCCCGCCTGGTGAATCACAAGGAATATTATTTTATGGTGGTAGCGTATGCGTATAATAATTATAAAGAGTATGAGCCGGCCAACCCGCTGGGGCTGGATGGTCAGAAGAAGCCCTATCTCCAGGGAAGAAAGAATGTGAAGGTTTATAAAGGCATACCACACCTGCCTGCGCCTGAACAATACGGAACATCCCAGGGATCTTCATATGGAATTGGCCCAAAGCTCAGAAGAGAAGAAGGACAGGGGAACGGAGGTCTGATTCTGGATCTGACGTCTGAAACCGTTAACGAGATACTGAATTCTCCGGTGCATCGCTCTTTCCGTCCGCTGTATGAAAACGGGGGAGGACCGGTCAAGATCAAGGTGGTGGATCCGCTGAATGTTCCGGATGCCGATTTCACTTTCCGGTTGAACGGGACAGGAAATACGGCCACTTGGACATTAAAAAACGAGCAAAGCGGTGTGCAGAAAAATTCAGACCGGACCATTCAATCCGGAAATGAACAGCTCATTCCGGAATGGGGAATTTCCGTATGGATTGAACAGGTTCCGGGAATAGGGAATGGTTCTCCCGACGGGGGCTTTCTTGAAGGAACGCTGCAATTCTCGGATCCAGCGCGCCCCTGGCTTACCGGTATACCAGATGAAGACGGACATTCTTACCAGAACTGGATTCGGTCCGGACGTTATGCGCATGCAGGAGGCGAGTTCAACGACTACAATTATTCGCTTAATGCGCAGAATCAGGTGGTGGGGAGCGGACTGGATGACGACGGTGTATATGAAAAGATGATAGGAGGCACATGGGCTCCGTACCGTATGTGTGCCAGAAACCAATTTGGCCCAGCCTGGCTCGATGCCGTAAGTCATAATTTGTCGCTGCTCTCTAAACTGGCCGGCGTCGACATTGTAATCACACCGGATAAAAGCAAATGGACCCGGTGTGCAGTGCTTGAAATGTGCGACGATAATACCCTGTCTGAAGGAAATGCTGTAAAACATCATCTCCGGAGACACCCTTCGGTGGATAAGAACGGGCAGCCGGATGGATCAGGTACGATGGGATTGGGCTGGTTTCCCGGGTACGCCATCAATGTGGAAACGGGTGAGCGACTCAATATGGCCTTTGGTGAAAATTCCTTTCTCGGCGGACATAATGGAAAAGACCTGATCTGGAATCCGGATGGAGTGATTACTGACGCACCTTTCGAAACTATTTTCGGAGGACAGCATTACATCTATGTATTCGGGCATTCAATGGGGGCGGGATTTATGCCGGGTTACGACAGTGCTGCCTACATTCATTCTAAGCTCGCGACCGGAAATTACAATCCCATGAACACCGATCTGAAATTTGTTTACCGGGATGCCATGTGGGTGGGAATGCCCCTGTTGGCGGAGGGAAGATCGCTCCTGGAATGTGAGGTAAAGATCCGGCTGCGTGTAGCAAAACCTTACAAGGCCGACTGGGCGGTGGACGGTTCCCCGGCACCTGAAAATTCCAATTTCCCAATGTATACCTTTTCCACATCGGATCTGAAATCCTCTACACACAACCAACCCGTAGCCGCCGATGCGCTTTCTCTTATTCAAGTGGTTCCCAATCCATATTATGGGTACTCTGCCTATGAGAAGAACAGTTCGGATACCCGTATCAAGATTACCAATCTGCCCGTGAAATGCCTGATCCGGATCTATACGCTGAACGGCACGCTGGTAAGAACCATTACCCGTGACGACGCCACGACTACATTTTCCGAATGGGACCTGAAAAATGAAGCAGGCATTCCAATAGCAGGGGGAATGTACATCATTCACGTGGATGCAGAAGGAATAGGGGAGCGCATACTGAAATGGTTCGGGGTCATACGTCCACAGGATCTCGGGACGTTCTAAAACAATGAAATCCGGAAGAGGAATGCCCGCCTCTTCCGGATGAATGAAGGAGAGGGATCAATGAATGAAGTAACCGAGAATTCTTGATAAGGAAGACTTGAGTTCCTTTCGGTGAATGATTTTGTCCAGAAATCCATGTTCAAGAACAAATTCTGCAGTCTGAAAGCCTTTCGGAAGTTCTTTTCCAATGGTTTCCTTCACCACGCGCGGACCCGCGAATCCGATGAGTGATTGTGGTTCGGCAATGTTCAGGTCGCCCAGCATGGCATATGATGCCGTAACCCCGCCGGTGGTAGGATCAGTAAGCAGAGAAATGAATGGGATCCCCGCATCGGCCAGTAAGGTGAGCTTGGCGGAGGTTTTTGCCATCTGCATAAGGGAAAATGCGGCTTCCATCATGCGCGCACCTCCGGATTTTGATATAATCAGAAAGGGTATTCGGTGCCGCAGGCAGTAATCAATGGCCAACGATATTTTTTCACCAACCACCGATCCCATGGAACCGCCTATGAATTTGAAATCCATGCAGGCGATCACGAGGTCCTTGCCGTCTATTTTTCCGTGAGCCGTCCGGATCGCATCCCGCAAGCCCGTTTTCTGAATAGAATCGGTCAAACGATCAGTGTATTTCTTCGTATCGCTGAACCCAAGCGGATCACCGGCAATCAGATCCGGATTCAATTCTGAAAATTCATTGTTGTCGAAAAGGATGGCAAAGTATTCTTTGGAACCAATTTTGTCATGATACTCGCAGTGCGGGCACACGTACAGATTATTGGTGTGGTCGTTCGCGCTGGTAATCTTTTTACATTCCGGACACTTGTACCACAGCCCCTCCGGAGTTTCCTTCTTCTCACGAGTGGACGTGGTAATTCCTTCTTTAATTCGTTTGAACCAGCTCATACCAGATCAGGCGATCGTAATTTCTTTGGACAAATAAACATCCTGTATGGCATTCAGCAAGGCCACACCTTCCTTCATCGGCTTTTGAAATGCCTTTCTTCCTGAAATCAGTCCGGTGCCGCCCGCTCTCTTATTGATGACAGCAGTGGTAACCGCTTCCGCCAGATCGGAGGCGCCCTTGGATTCGCCCCCTGAATTGATCAGTCCGGAACGTCCCATGTAGCAGTTGACCACCTGGTAACGGCAAAGATCAATCGGATGATCAGAGCTCAGGTCTGAATATACTTTGGCATGGGTCTTGCCAAAATTCAGCGCAGTGTAACCGCCGTTTC
Source organism: Bacteroidia bacterium (assembly GCA_020852255.1). NCBI lineage: Bacteria > Pseudomonadati > Bacteroidota > Bacteroidia > Bacteroidia bacterium. The sequence continues at coordinate 105,734 of JADZBD010000020.1, forward strand.
CTGCCGGAAGTTTCTGCTTTATGATATCCGCCTGAATCGTGACACCCAGGTGATTGGCCTGGGAAGTAAGGTCACCGGAAGTATGAAAATCCTGTCCGTCCTTTTTGAATGCACTGTTGCGCAGGTAACACCAAAGGATGGTGGCCATTCCCAGTTCATGGGCGCGCTCGAATGCTCTTGATACTTCAACAATCTGACGGGTTGATTCTGCCGAACCAAAATAAATGGTTGCCCCAACCGCCGCCGCACCCATTCTCCAGGCTTCCTCTACCGTGCCGAACATGATCTGATCAAATTTGTTCGGGTAGGAAAGAAACTCGTTATGGTTGATCTTTACAATAAATGGAATCTTGTGTGCGTACTTTCTGGATACCGACCCGAGCACCCCAAATGTGGAAGCCACCGCGTTGCAACCGCCTTCAATGGCGAGCTCCACAATTTTGTCCGGATCAAAACAGGAGGGATTCGGTGCGAAGGACGCCCCGGCACTGTGCTCGATTCCCTGATCTACGGGCAATATATTGACATAGCCCGTACCGCTTAAACGCCCTGTTGAAAAAATAGACTGTAAGTTTCTCAAAACCTGATTGTTACGATTTGAGTCCTTGTAGACTCTGTCTACGAATTCAGGCCCGGGAAGGTGAAGTGAATTTCGCCCCACTTTGCATTTGTGGTCGAGATAATACCCCGCTTTGTCTCCCAGCAGTTCAGTAAGCGTTGAGCCTGCAATAGTTGCTCCCATGATGTCAGATATTTTAGGAAGGCAAATTTAAGAAAAATACAGGCTGAGAGCGAGGACTATTTCACCGTATCAGGCACAATGACAAAGATATCTTCATTGTCCTTTTTCATCATATATGTCTCACGGGCGAATTTCTCCAGGCTGGAAGGAGAGGTTTGTAAGTCGTGCAGGGATATTTTATTCTCTTCGATCCTCTCCTGGTAATACAACTTTTCCTGAGTCAGTTTCTGAAGCTGGCGGGTGAGCTCCATCTGTGAAAAAACGTTATTTTTATCAAGAAAGATAACCCAAACCGCAACCACGGTGATCGAAAGAACGTACTTATTGCGGACAAACCTGAAAATGGATTTTACAGCTTTCACAGGATCAAAATTAGGATATGGTCCTTTGGGCCTTCTCCCGGAAAGGCATCACTTGTTAACACCGGTTCGTTAATATTTGCCAAATGAAAAACCTGTTGGTGCTCCTTAGTGTATTGCTTATACAACCCTCCTTCAGAGAGGATCAGAAAAAGCATGCCAGGGTGAAAGCGGCGTACTCCGCCAAATACGAAGCGATCAAAAAAGCGCTGGATGCCAGGGGTATTCCAGCAGGGAAATTGAATATCTGTCTGGTCGGATACAAGGAGGAACAGGTGCTGGAATTATGGGTAAGAAAAGGTACGGAAGGGAAATACAGCTTGTACGGGACATATCCGGTATGCGCATCGAGCGGTACGATCGGACCCAAACGCAGAGCCGGTGACGGTCAGGTTCCGGAGGGCTTTTATCACATTGATCGCTACAATCCCTACAGTAATTTCCATCTTTCGCTGGGTGTCTCCTATCCCAACGCATCCGACCGAATTCTGGGAACCAGGGGTAGCCTGGGTGGTGATATTTTTATTCATGGTTCCTGTGTAACCATCGGTTGTATGCCTCTCACAGACGACCTTATCAAGGAAGTTTATGTGCTTGCCGTGGAAGCCAGAACTTCCGGTCAAACCCGCATTCCCTGCCTGATCTTTCCGATGCGAATGGACGCAAAGGGCATGAAGAAGCTGGAAGAATACTCGGTTGCCAACCCGGTTTTGCAAAAGTTCTGGAAAAATCTGGAAGAAGGATATGCCCTTTTTGTAAAGAATTCACGCCCGCCGGAGTATACCGTTAAAAAGGATGGTCAATATCAATTTTCCTCTGACTGAGTTTTTGTACCTTGGTCAAAATGCTTTCATGAGAACACTTCCACTGATTTTATTGTGTACGATTTGTCTTGGACTGAACGCACAGAAGGTGCCGGAGGCACCGGTAAGCTCTGCTAACATTATTTTGAACGCCTCTCAATACGCGGAGAATAAAAAATACGATAAAGCCATAGCAGAGCTTGGCAAGGTAAACAAGAATGATTCCGGCTATCCACTGGCACTGGCCGAAATGGCCTACTATTATCTGGTCAATGAACAGCATAAGGAGGTGATACAGGTTTGTGATGAAGGGATCACCTTGCGCTCGCAGTACGACTTTTCTTTCCTGAATCTACGGGGTAAGGCATACCTGAATCTTTCAAAATATAATGAAGCGCTTCAGTCCTTTGACGCGTGCCTGAAGAGATACCCCATGAAATTCATTCTGTATCATAACAAAGCCCTCGCTCTTTATGGGTTGGAAAAATGGGATGAAGCGGCAGAGAATTTGAAAATCTCTATTGATAAAAACCCGTTTTGGGCCGAATCTCATTATCTCCTTGGAAAGATCATGGGCGAACAAGGAAGACTGGTGCCTTGTATGCTGGCGTGGAGTATGTACCTGCTGATTGAGCCGGCAGGAAAACATTCAAAGGATGTTATTACCACGATGGAGCAAATGTGTGGTGGAGAGTATGATTATGATAAGTCCCGGCTGGTCAGCGAGAATTCAATCAAAGAAGATAAATTCAGTGAAATTGACGAGCTCATACGCTCCAAGGTGGCGCTGGTTAAGGGATACAAGTCGCGCACCAAACTGAATTTTACCATCACGAAACAAACACAACTTCTTTTCGAAAAACTACGGTACGATGCAGGTGACCAGGGTTTTTTTATGCAGCATTACGTGCCGTTTTATACCGAAATGTTTAAGCGGAAACACGATGTTGCTTTTTATCATTTTACACTGGTGATCATGAATATTGAATCAGTTAACAAATGGCTGAATAAAAATCAGACGAAGATTACACTGATGGCTAAATGGGCTGGAGATTATTTGCGAAAATCACGTGAATACAGAACAGTGGTGCGGAATGGAAAGGAAGAAAAAGTAAAACACTGGTATTATGAGAATAATAACCTGGAAGCAACCGGAGATCAAACCGAGAATGGTCTGTACCAGGGCTACTGGGAGTTTTTTGCGAAAGATGGATATATGACAGCCTGTGGTAGTTTTAATGCCGCAGGAGAGAAGGAGGGAAAGTGGACATGGTATCATTTTAACGGAAAACTATCAGAAGAAACCAATTTTGTGAACGGGAAAAAGGAAGGTGTAACGGTGCTGTTCCATGAGAATGGTGTGGTATCTGCCCGCATCAGTTATAAAAATGATAAACTGGACGGAATCCGCGAAGAGTTCTATGCCACAGGCGTTCGTTCATCCGAGTTGAACTGGAAGGAGGGCAAAAGAGACGGAAAGGGAGTCCTCTATTATGAATCCGGTGCCAGACATTATGAAGTGAATTATGTAAACGATGAGCTGGAAGGGGAACTGAAGGAATATTATATGAATGGCAAACTCTTGCTGGTTCGCTATTTTAAGGGAGGTTCCAAAAGCGGCAATGCGGAGTCATGGTGGGAAAATGGACAAAAAAAATCCGAAGGATCATATACGGATGATCTCGAAAGCGGAACCTGGGTCTATTATTTTGATAACGGAAAGAAGAAGGAATCGGTTTCCTATAATGAGAGCGGAAAGCTGAATGGGCTATGGCTTTCGTGGTATTACGACGGGCAACCAAAGGATTCCGGCACCTATGCTAACGGAAAGCTTACAGGACTGCACAAGGAATATAACAAGAAAGGAAAACTGACAGGGGTGTATGAGTTTAGAAATGATGATATCGTAAGTTTTATATGTTACGACGGAAACGGGAAAGAAGTGGGAAAAGGTGAGCGAAGCGGACGGAAATTCGTGGCAGCTTACAAGTATCCCAATGGGGTTAACAAAGCAACAGGTGAATACGTAAGCGGAGAGAAGAGCGGAATGTGGGTTTATTACGATCGCTTCGGCAATGTTTCGGCCCGGGAAAATTTCAAAGAGGGACAGTTGCACGGCGAGCTGATTAATTATCATCCCTACGGTAAAGTGGAGAACGAGGTAAATTATACCATGGGTGTGCGAGACGGATATTACAGGGCTTATTATTCGAACGGAAATATTAAAACAGAGGGATGGATGGTAAATGGAGAACAGGAAGGGGAGTGGTGGTACTATCACTCGAATGGTACGCCCCAATCCACAGAGTTTTTTCATGCCGGAGAAATTCGGGGAACCACCATTTCTTATTCTGTTACAGGCCATCCGGAAAGAGAGTTCCGGTATTACCTTGGATATGTGGACCGAATTACAAACTACGATTCTACCGGAAAGATATTATCAGTGGTGGATCTCCCGCTGGGTACTGGAACATATACTACTACCAGTCCCGACGGAAAAATCCTCCTGGAAATTCCAAGAAAGAACGGGATGCGTCATGGCTCCGCACGGTGGATGTTTCCCGACGGGAAAACGTTGATGACCGGCGCCTATGTTGACAACAAGGAAGAAGGAGAATTCCGCGGATACCATGAGAACGGGACGCTGTCCTCTGTAAGGAATTTTAGCAACGGGGAGTATCACGGGAGCTGTGTCTGGTATTACGAGAACGGGAAAAAGAGGGTGGAAGGCGAGTATAGAAATGGGGAATATCATGGTACTAAAAAGTTCTATTACGAAAACGGGAAACTTGAACGGGAAGGTTTTTATCAGTTCGACAAAGCGGAAGGGCTTTTCTCCTATTATGCCTACGACGGAACCCTGTATTCACAGCGGTTGTACGAGGACGATCAGCTCGTATCTTACTGTGTGCTGGATATCAGCGGAAAGATGGGACCCATGATGAATTATGACGGCGCTTCAGGAACGATCACCGCTATACTAGGCGGGGGAGGAAAAGTGTTCGAGCAGCAAATGAAGTACGGCGACCTGCACGGAAAACGTGTTTGGTACTATCCCAACGGAGGAGTTTACCAGGAACAAAACTGGGAAGAAGGATTCCAGGAGGGCGCGTCAAAGACCTTTTACCCCAATGGCCAGCTCATGGAGGAGGAGAACTACTATCTCAGCGACCTGCACGGAATGTGCAAGTATTATCATGAAAACGGTAAACTAAAGGAGGAGGGCCGTTATATTCTTGGCGAACGCGTGGGGGAATGGAAGGAATATGATAAAACCGGGAAGCTTATTGCACTGAAATACTATGCTTCCGGCGATCTGATAACTGTTAAGAAAGTTTGATATGAAAAGAATGCTGTTCAGCCTGCTTGTGCTTCCCGCTCTGATCAGCGGGCAGGATATGGTGGATCATACTGTACTTCAAAAGGAACATCCGGGAGAGAATGCCATTTACCTGAATAAAAAAGAGCTGGTAACGCTGAAAGTTGAGAAAGGTCAGTTGAAAGTGATTACTGACTTTTTTGACGATCTTCTGCTGCTGAACGACAAAGGTATTCTCTATAACGAACGTTCCGTATACTATTCTCATTTCGAAGAAGTAAAGGATATTAAAGCGAATACGCTTGTTCCCAATGGAAAATCGTATAAAAAAGTTAAAGTATCCCACTTCGAACAAAAAGATGATGTGAGCTCCGGCGTGTTCTATGACGATCAGAAAGCGATCAGCTTTCATTTTACGGATCTGAAACCGGGTGCCCGAACGCAGCTTGCGTACCGCGAAATCCAGAGTGAACCACGTTTTTTCGGCATGCATTTCTTTGGTTCATATGTGGATGTGGCGGAGTCCGAATTCTCGGTCCGCGTTCCGGAAGGAGTGGAGATCAGTTATAAACTTTTCAATGTGCCTTCCGGTTTTGTTCAGTTTACTGAAACGGTGAAAGGAAAGGAAAAAATATATACGTGGAAGGGAAAGAACCTTCCACGCTTCGAATCGGAGGAGGGCTCACCGAATATACGGTACTATGCTCCCCATGTGATTATCCGGGTGCTGAACTACCGCTCCGGAAAGGAAACCATTCCGGTACTCACGGGCGCCGGCGAGCTTTATAACTGGTATTATGGACTGGTGAAGGACGTGAACAAATCGGAAGATCCGCACCTGAAACATGTGGTGGATTCACTGATGAAAGATGTTACGGATGAGTACACTAAAGTGAAAAAAGTTTATTACTGGGTGCAGGATAATGTAAAGTATGTCGCTTTTGAAGATGGATTGGGAGGCTTTGTGCCACGGGAGGCCGGTACGGTGTGCTCGCGGCGCTATGGAGATTGTAAAGACATGGCATCTATCATCACAACAATGCTCCGGATGGCAGGAGTAAAGAGTTATCTCACATGGATCGGATCACGTGATATTCCGTATTCTTACCAGGAAGTTCCTTCACCCCTAAGCGACAATCACATGATCGCTACATGGATTTCTCCGGAAGGGCACTACTATTTTCTCGATGCAACCGGCAAAAATGCACCCCTTGGCTATCACACGGCGATGATTCAGGGCAAGGAAGCACTGATCGGGATCGGCCCTGAGGAATATCGTATTGTTACCGTTCCTACCTTCTCCCGGAAAGAGAATTTCTTCAGCGATTCAACACGGGTGTGGATCGAAGGACTTGAAATCAAAGCCAAAGGACAAATCTCTACAACCGGTTACGGTAAAATCAGAATGGGAGAGCTGCTTCAGAGCATGAATCAGGAAGATAAAGAAAATTACCTGAAACGCTTTGTGGAACGGGGAAACAATAAATGCAAGGCCGATTCTGTAAAAGCGTTTGATTATACAGACCGGGAGAAGAGCATTCGGTTGGAATTTTCGTATACGCTCCCGGACTATCTTAAAGTGAATGGAGACGAGATCTATTTTAATCTGAATATAGACAAAACGAATAAGGACCGCCAGATGGATATGGACAAACGGAAAACACCCTATGAAATGGATTACAGGTGGACCGATCGTTTTGTTACCGTTCTGGATATCCCGGCCGGATATGAGGTCACCTATATCCCGCCGGATGTGGTTTTTGATAATCCTCGTTTTGGATTTACCATGAAATATGTCAGGAAGGGGAATCAAATCCTGCTTTACCGTGATTTCTACCAGGAGATATTACTTATGCAGCGCGACGATTGCATGGAATGGAATAAACTGGCAAAAGAGCTGAACAAAGCGTTCGCGGAAAGTATCATCCTGAAAAAGAAATCAAAATAGACTGCCAGTGTCCCTGCTGAAGCATACAAGCATCGTACGGGTGCGGTACGGTGAGACCGATCAGATGGGATATGCCTATTACGGCGTATATGCTCAATATTACGAGGTCGGACGGGTGGAAATGCTGCGTTCCCTTGGAATAACTTATAAGGAACTTGAAGACACAGGCTACCTTCTGCCGGTTCATAGCTTTAAAATAACCTACCATAAGCCCGCCGTATACGATGATCTCGTAAGCATTGAAACAACCATTGCGGATCCCCCCGGCTTACGCCTCCGCTTCCTGTTCGAAGCCCGAAACGAAAAAGGAGAACTGCTCAATGAAGGCGAAGTGGTGCTCGTTTTCGTAAGCAAAATTACCCGGCGTCCGGTAGCACCACCGGACTCGGTGTTGAAAGTTTTTAAAAAATAGTTTTCGCCGTTTCTCCCCACCTTATTATTATTGCAACCGTGTTTGGTTCCCGATTGTATCGGGACGAAGAGGGAATCCGGTCGGAATCCGGAGCTGTTCCCGCAACTGTAGATCGCAAATGCAGGTTTTGAACACTGTTCGCCTCCCGGCGGATGGGAAGTGCAAAGCCGGACGCGCGATGAGTCAGGAGACCTGCCAGATACTGAATCTGCGCTTTATGAAGCAGACTCATTTCAGAGTCGCTTTAAAAAGCAGATCGATGCTTCGGGTAAAAAGCAGCGAGGTTTGGAACACCTCCCGTTTTTTATTCCTTTTTTCAAACCGCCCGCAAGGGCTTAAAACCTTTAAAATGAAAAAGGAAAACATTCTATTGCCATTGCTGGCATTGTGCTTCTTCCAGGGAAATTCCCAGGAAAACGATTCTACCAAACACCTTAATGAAGTGGTGATTACCGCTACCCGAACTGCCGGCGACCCCCTGGAAGTACCACGGAGTATAACGGTCATTACGGGTGAACAAATCAATAGTTCGGGCGCCAAAAATCTGCAGGAAGTTCTGGTCACCGCCGCCGGTCTCAGTGTAATAGGTACCGGACAGAATTTCGGAAGTACCTCTACGGTATTTACCCGGGGTACCGCCGGAAACCATACCACAATCATGATTGATGGTGTGCGTGTATCCGATCCTTCTTCCCCCGCAAATACCTTTGATTTGTCTGAAATTTCCCTTGCAAATATTGACCGCATCGAAATTGTCAAAGGATCCAACAGCACCCTCTACGGCTCCTCCGCGATTGGCGGAGTTATTAATATTATAACCCGCGTGCCCGACAGTGCCGGATTCCATCTCTCTACTGCGGCATTCTTCGGTAATTATACCGGAAACAGCGACTGGGATAAGAAGCACGAACAAGGATGGATCTCTGATTATTCTTTGAACCTCAGTTATAAATTCAAACCCGGTTTTTATATCGGTGCGGGCGCTTTGAGGCGTCTGGCTCATGGATTTAATAGTACCGTGGATACCGTGGTGAGCACGGGAACATATAAACATCCTGAGCAGGGAGACTTTTATGAAAAGATAGGCCTTAACGGATTTCTCGGATTTAAGAACGAAAAGTGGAATGTGAAACTTGGCGGACTACATGAGCGGCAATACACAGGTATTGACGACGGTCCGTATAAGGATGATGACAACTATAGTGTTTATGTTCCCCGGACACTTTTTCACCTGAATGCAACTCATTATTTTAATGAGCGGCATTCTGTTTCTGTGTCGGCCGGACACACCTCCATGAAAAGAGAAGCTACCGACGATTCTTCACTTGTAACTCCGGGGAGTTATGATATGACATTCATGGAAAACAATTTCCATGGAAAATCATATTCCTCGGATCTGATGTATCACGGAAAATTCAAAGGTCTTTCTGTGTTGGCAGGTGGTGGAGTAGCGGGGGAGTCGATGGGCGGGAACACCTATCTCTACGCTAATTCCATGTGGGGGCTCTACGAGGACAGTACGGATATTGATTCCCTGAACCTCCATACTCAAACGATTTCCCTTTTTACCCGTCTCGAGCTGGAAGGTTCTGTGTTTGGAGAGAAGATGAAGGATTTTCGCCTGGCCGTTGGACTGCGTTACGCGGATCACAGTCAATTCGGAGATGTCTTTACCTGGGATCTCGGACCTTCTTATAAATACAGCCGGAAGGGCTTACTTTATTTTTCCTGGGCTGGAGGCTTTAATGCCCCTTCCCTGTATCAGTCGTTTACACCGGAAAAAGATCCCTTTTCCGGCATTCAACGGGGCAACGAATTCCTGCGCCCCGAGTATTCTCAATCCTTCGAAGTTGGAATAAAACAGAGGGTATCCGGTGAAATTTCCTGGTCCGCCGCTCTGTTCAGGACTCAAGTCAGGGATGTAATAGATTATGTATACCTGTGGGATGGCAGCGTAGTTATAGACTCACTGAACTTTATGCACTACAAAGGTGACCGCTATCTGAACATTGGAAGTACCGTGGCCACCGGAATGGAACTGAGCATTAACGCGCAGCTTAGTCCACAGCTTGAGCTATCAGTGTCCCTCACTGTGTTGGGCGGGAAATTCCTCCCAAAGCAAGAACAAGACACAGTGCACACAAAGGGGCATCATGTGCAGATCTTCAGTAATGGGGCTTTCGTGACGGACGGTCAGGAGATTTACGGCTTACCACGGCGTCACAGTTCCGGAACGCTGGCGCTGCAATGGAAACCCCAGAAGAGCCTGAGTATTTTTTCCATGGCAAAATACGCCGGAAACCGTACAGATTTGGTTTACGACAATACCCTTGGCCCCTACGGGGCACAAACAACCACCGGATTGTCGGACATTTTCCTGCTCGATATGCGGGTGAAATATGAAATCAACCGTCGTCTGAACGCCTCTGTTTATGCCGAAAACATATTGAATGAGAAGTACGAGGAGATTCGTGGCTATGCTTCCCGTGGCAGGGGGTGGTATCTGAAGCTCAGTGCATCCTTTTGACAGCGGTTCGGCATGCGGAAGAGATCCTGTAACTGCTTTAAGGCAGGTCAATATCATCTCCGTCTCTGCGTGCGGCTCATATAGCGGTGGCGTTCAAATTTTAGAAACATCGAGGGATGATACCGGAAGATCATCCCTTAAACCTGTTATATTTGTAATATGTTAATCCTAAAATTCGGCGGAACATCTGTAGGGTCACCGGAGCGTATAAAAAAACTGGTTCCGCTGATTGATGATGCACGAGATAAAATAGTGGTATTATCAGCCATGAGTGGTACCACCAATGCCCTTGTGGAGATTGCCACGGCACTGTATTCCCGGGACAGCAAGAAGGCGAACGCCCAGATCGCGGCACTGGAGGCAGCATACAAACAGGTGGTGAAAGACCTTTTTTCCAAAGACGCTTTCCTGAAAATGGGAGAACAGCTGATCAGAAATCATTTTGATCATCTCCGGTCATTTACGCTTGATATGTTCACGGCAAATGAGGAGAAAGCCATTCTTGCACAGGGAGAGCTGATCTCAACCGCCCTCGTGCATTATTACCTTGAAGAGAAAGGAATACCTTCTGTTCTCCTCCCTGCACTGAATTTTATGCGCATAGACGAAAATGAGGAGCCGGACCTGGATGCCATTGAAAAAGGTCTCCGGGTTGAACTAAAGAAACATCCGGGCCACCTCTTTATTACACAGGGTTATATCTGCAGAAATTCTTTCGGAGAAATTGATAACCTGAAGCGCGGCGGAAGCGATTACACCGCCACCCTTATTGGGGCGGCGCTGCATAGCCAGGAAATACAGATATGGACGGATATTGACGGCATGCATAATAACGATCCGCGTATTGTTGAAAATACACGACCGGTTACGCAGATGTCCTTCGACGAAGCGGCGGAGTTGGCCTACTTTGGTGCGAAGATCCTGCATCCCACCTGCGTATTGCCGGCACAGAAGCGCAAAGTTCCGGTACGTCTTCTGAACACCATGCAACCGGAAGCAAAAGGTACCTTAATCTCGGAGCAGCCTCCACAAGACCGGATTACTGCCATTGCAGCCAAAGACGGAATCACTGCCATTAACATACGTTCGGGCCGAATGTTGCTGGCTTATGGTTTCCTGCGGTCGGTATTCGAAGTTTTTGAAAGATACCGAACGCCCATCGACATGATCACCACTTCGGAGGTGGCCGTTTCCCTGACCATTGATCAGCCGAAACACCTGCCTGAAATCATCAGGGAACTGGAAATGTTCGGATCCGTACAAACAGACCGCGATCAAACGATCATTTGTATTGTGGGAAGTTTTTCAGGCGAGAAAAAGGGATATGCCCGGAAAATTTTTGATGCACTGGCAACTATTCCGATTCGTATGATCTCTTACGGCGGGAGTGAGAATAACGTAAGTGTACTCGTGGATACCCGCTTTAAAAAGGAAGCCCTCAACGCACTGAATGACGGATTATTTGCGGAGGCCTTATGAGTCTGCAGAAGCATATTCCATCGTTTAAAAAACAGAAGACACCATTCTGGTTTTATGATATGTCCATGCTCGGAGAAACACTGCAGCGTGTTGCAAGGGCGGCGAAGGCGCACAACTTTGAAGTCCACTACGCACTTAAGGCGAATTCAAATATTCCCATCTTAAAAAAGATCAGGGCTGCCGGTTTAGGGGCTGACTGTGTAAGCGGCAATGAAGTGAAGAGGGCGGTAGAGTGCGGTTTTAATACGGAACGGATTGTGTTCGCCGGAGTAGGAAAGTCAGATGGTGAGATTCGTTACGCCTTGTCGAAAAACATTTTCTGTTTCAATTGTGAATCAGCACAGGAGATCGGGGTGATCCAGTCAATCGCCGCAAAGATGAAGAAAACGGCTCGTATTGCTTTGCGTATTAATCCCAATGTGAACGCGAACACACATCGTTACATCACGACCGGACTGGAAGAAAATAAATTTGGCATTAACTTGTGGGAACTGGATGAAGTAATGGAAACAGTTCTGAAGTGCAGAAATATAGACCTCACCGGAATTCATTTTCATATCGGTTCTCAAATTTCTGATTTGGAGCCTTTCCGTTCCCTTTGCCTGCGGGTGAATGAGATTCAGGAGTGGTTTATCAGCCGGAGGATCCTTCTTAAGGAGATCAATGTAGGCGGAGGGCTCGGCGTTGACTATCACCATCCGGACGCCAATGGCAAAATAGACTTTGAGTCGTTTTTTAAGTTGTTTCATCGTTTTATTGAATTGCGCCCAGGACAGCGTTTGCATTTTGAACTGGGAAGATCCATTGTGGCGTCTTGCGGGAGTTTGATTTCAAAAGTGTTGTACGTAAAAAAGGGAGTGAATACTAATTTTGCTATTCTGGATGCAGGGATGACGGAGCTGATTCGCCCGGCCTTGTATCAAAGCTATCACACAATTCAAAACCTGAGCGCGAAAGGCCGGAGAGGCGAGGAGCGGTACGATGTAGTTGGTCCTATTTGCGAATCATCCGATTGTTTTGCCAAAGCCCTTATTCTTCCCGAGATCAGGCGCGGCGACCTCATCGCTATACGAACAACGGGTGCTTACGGAGAGGTGATGTCATCGGGATATAACTTGCGGGATAAAGCGAAAGCAGTGTATAAATAATTGCCGGGGTTAAAGTCGTACTCCGATCACAAGAATATCATCTATCGCTTCCACTCCGGCCATCCAGTTTTCAATGAATTCATCCAGATGCTTTTCCTGATCCGGCATGGATTTTTCCCGGACAGACATCAACAGGTCTTTGAATTTCCTTGCGGTTAGCTTTTTACCACTTTTTCCGTTGAATGTATCGGCATATCCGTCGGTGAATACATAAAAGCTATCTCCCGGGTAAAGCTGGATGTCGTGGGTGTCGAACGGCTGATGATTGTCGGTGAACCCGCCGATGGCCTTTTTAGTGGCGGGAATCACTTCCGGAGTTAAGGAACCGGCAGAAGCCGCCGTGGATTGTCCGCGAATAATCCACAATGGGCGATTGGCACCGGCATATCGGACTTTCCGATTAGCAAAATCTATTTCACACAGCGCGATATCCATCCCGTCGCGGGTAGCATGGTCATCATCTGTTTGTTTGAGTGTGGCGCGAATGGCACGGTTAAGGTATTCCAGTATCGCGGAAGGGCCGGAACATTTGGCAATGGCGTCTTCCAGCTTTTCCGAACAGATCATGCTCATAAGTGCACCCGGTACACCATGTCCTGTGCAGTCGGCGGCAGCAAGGAACACCGATGAACCTTTGACACTGAAAAAGTAAAAGTCACCACTTACAATGTCCTTCGGTTTGAAGAGAATGAAGCTATCCCGGATGTGGCGGTGGATATCCTCTCTTGCCGGAAGTTTCGCCTGTTGGATTCGCCGGGCATAGGTGATGGAGGAGATGATCTCTTCCTTTTGTGTTTCGAGGAGTTTCTTTTGGTTCCGGATGAGTGATTCCGCGGTTGCTTTCGCATTAATGAAAGCCGTTACGATATAGATGTTGAGAAGGAAAGGAAAGATGATGAATACCGAGGCAGTGGGAAGGATCTGGTTTTCCGGGAGTCCAAAATTGAGGAGAGAGACACCGTTTTCAGCAGGAATACACCCCCCATAGAGTAGTGCCACAAACAGGGCAAGGACGCTTCCCCAGGTTTTCCCCATGACAAAAAAGCTGTAAATAACCAGCAGCAGGCTCCAGAGACCGGCCTGCAGTTCAAAGTATCCGTTTTGGAAGATCAGGCTGCCGGCAGACATGATGCAATCCATGATAATGAAGGTGATACCGATATGCCTGAGCGGAAGATTCGACCGGAACAGTACATAAATCAAGCTAAGCGTAGTAATTTCAAAAATATTGATCGCAAAATGATACCAGTAGCCGTTCATTCCGAGCTGGATCACAAATGGAATGGCTAAGACGGACATAAAGAACGTAAAATCAAAAACAAGTTTGATTTTAGCCTTTTCAAAAACATCCTCTGTACTATCCAGCCGGTGACCTATGAAATACGTCCTGATCCTATTATACATAATGTGCTCTAATCCGAAAGAAAAAAACGCAGTCCTTCTGTTCTGGTGCGCAATTAAAGGTATGAAATATTATTACAGATCCTCCGGGTGTCGGTAGAAGAAAAAGCAGTGAAGAGAAACAAGCGCACAACTAAATTGTGCAGGCTCATTCTTTATTAGATTTTCTGAAGGAGTATGTCAATCCAAAACTCACCAGGATTGGGAAGTTATCAATCTTGCCGCTCACGGTTGGCAAAGAAACACCGAATTGGGTATTGAACTGAATACTCTTCAATCCCATCCTGGCCCCAATTACCGGCTCTATGAACAACACCTGCTGATCCGAGCCAAAATCAAGATAGGATAACCGGGTGGCGAAATATGAATTTCCGCGTATTTTCCGTTCAGGGTTTGTTTCTTTGGTTACCAGAAGGCCAATGGCGGGTTGAATAAAAATCCGTGAAAAGTCCATTTTAATGGTTGAGCTGTTTCCTTGTAAATCGGTGCTGGTGGAACGGACGTCCCCCATTCCATAGCCCCCATAAAGTTCAAATAGTCCCTTTGTTCCGATACTGCGGTAATATCCGATCCCACCTTCAAAAACGGAATGAGAATGCGAGCCGTTTATGGTGGAGTAATTGAAAACCAGTCCAAGATTTTTTACGGGGGAAACGGCACCCTGAAAATCCAGTCCACCAGACCCCACCGATGCTTCAATGTTCAAATCACCCTGATTATTCAACATCGGAGCATTAACGCGATGAGGGAAATAGTCGGGGGTCTTGCACTGCGAAAGCAATGAGGAAATTAATACCAAACAGCAGGCTTTGATGAATAGTCTCATTCGGTGCGTTATTAATAAAGAAAAAATTATTCCCCTCCAAACAAATGTCTCGAAAAGGCGCATTTAAAATGTATGACGTGCCTCATACTTCCGGCAACTCTTTCCGACCGTTTTCCTATCTTTGCCTCCCACCATTCAAATGTCACTGTATTAACTTTATATCTCTATATCCCCGCCTATGCGCCCCATTTTATTCCTTTATTTTTTTCTGCCGGTCGCTCTCTGCGCCCAATCAACCCGGACATATTTTGAGGACGACCAGCGTGCTCCGCGGGAAAGGCTTGTCGACTTTACGCATCTCCGGCTTGAGGTTGCTTTTACGCCTGAAAAGGGTCTTGTAAAAGGAACGGTCACTCATTTTTTTACCCCTCTCCGGAAAGAAGTGGACTCTATTGTACTCGATGGACCAGGGATCCGCGTCCTCGATCTTTTACTCAATGGAAAAAAGGCAGAATATAAAAACGAGGGTGACCTTATTATCATTTATTGCAAACCCGCACTCCTCTGGGAAACTAAAGATTCCCTGACCATTACCTACGAGGCAAATCCCCGGAAAGGTCTCTATTTCATCGGCTGGAACGACCCCCTCAATCTCTCACGAAAGCAGATATGGAGCCAGGGCCAGGGAACCGATAACAGGATGTGGATCCCCATGTACGATGAAATGAATGATAAGATCACGTCTGAACTGATCGTACGATTCGACTCAAAATATAAGGTTTTATCCAACGGTACCCAGCTTTCTTCTAAATCCCAGAAGGACGGAACCACCCGCTGGCACTACCGCATGAAAAATCCTCATGCGCCATACCTGATCATGCTTGGTATTGGAATCTATGATATCAAAACCTCCAAATCGAAGTCCGGTGTTCCGATGAATTTCTATTATTACCCGGAGCATAAAGACCGGGTGGAAATTACTTACCGTTACAGTGAGCAGATGATGGACTGGTTTGAGAATGAAACCGGCTTTAAATACGGATGGGAATCTTATTCCCAGAT
>JADZBD010000021.1 GCA_020852255.1 Bacteroidia bacterium
ATTTAGGCGCATTTCGAACCGTAAAAATAAATTCGGTAATTGCTGAAATCGCTCGATTATCAGGCAGTTTTGGGGAAGAAGAAAAGGGACTTCCCCCTTTTTTAAGTTGGAAGTCCCTTTTTGCGGAGAGGGTGGGATTCGAACCCACGTTACCTTGCGGTAAACACGCTTTCCAAGCGTGCTCGATCGGCCACTCTGACACCTCTCCGTATTTTCTTTCAGGCAAAAAAGGAAGGCGAAATTACTCATTTTAGGGAAATTTCACGAGTTTCTAATCCCTTAATAATGAGCAGAGAGGAGGGAGTTTCTTAAGGACTTGGACATAAAAGAACCTTGATTATCAAATTATTCCATTACCTTTGCAGCGCTTCTCCGGAATAGCTGGGTTCATGCACACGCAACCCGGTATGGGTGATACCTCCCTTCGATTAAAACCTCCAAGGCAGTTTCCTGAAAAGTAAAAAGAGTCCGCTCCTTTTGAGCGGTTATCAATATTTATTTAAATAACTAAACCGATTATGAATTTTAATGAACTGAATCTGCATCCCGTTATCCTGAAGAACCTGGAGCGGGAAAAGTACACACAACCAACACCCATCCAGGAAAGGGCTATTCCACTCCTTCTGCAAAAGCGCGATCTGTTCGGATGTGCGCAAACAGGTACCGGAAAAACAGCGGCCTTCGCCCTTCCTATTCTTCAGCATCTGAACGAACATCCGGCTCCGGGCGGACCTCGTCCCATCCGCGCACTTATCCTGGCCCCAACCAGGGAACTGGCTTCACAAATTCATGAGAGCTTCGTAGTGTATGGAAAAGATCTTCCTGTCCGTCATACGGTCATCTTTGGCGGGGTCGGACAAAATCCGCAAGTGGATAAAATCCGTAAAGGTGTGGATGTACTCATTGCTACTCCAGGCCGCCTGCTCGACCTGATCGGACAGGGTTTTATCAAGCTGCATAAAGTGGAGCATTTTGTTCTGGATGAAGCGGATCGTATGCTGGATATGGGTTTTATCAAAGATATTCGCCGTATTGTATCCCTGCTTCCCCATCGCAGAAATTCACTCATGTTCAGCGCTACGCTCCCCGAAGAGGTGAAACACCTCGTGAAGGAGATCCTGCGTACGCCTGAATTTATAAGCGTAACCCCCGTGTCTTCCTCCGCTTCACAGATTGACCAGCTCGTATATCATGTGGAAAAGGATAAAAAACGGGAACTGCTGCAGCATCTCTTCCGGAACATGGACATTGAACATGCGCTGGTGTTTACACGTACCAAAAGAGGTGCTGACCGGGTTTCCAAATTCCTGAACCGCGAAGGGATTCGTGCGGAAGCAATTCATGGCGACAAATCTCAAAGCGCACGTGAGCGGGCCCTGAAAGTATTCAAGGACCGCAAGATCCGTGTTCTCGTTGCAACGGATATTGCTTCGCGCGGTATTGATGTGGATCAGCTGAGTCATGTAATCAACTTCGAACTTCCGGAGCAGGCAGAAACCTATGTGCATCGGATCGGCCGAACCGGCAGGGCCGGTGCTTCCGGTCAGGCCATCTCTCTTTGTTCTTCCGAGGAAAAAGACCTGCTGAAAGACATCCATAAGCTGATCAAGAAGCAGCTGAACGTTGTAAGCGAACATCCGTTCCGGAAATAATCGAACTGAAGTAGCGGTTAACGTATGGAGAACAGAAGCACTTTTTCCCAAAATCGACCGGAATTCTCAAGGGAACTGCGACGACGGGTAGATGATTATTTCCGCCGAAATAACATCACCCCTTTCGGAAACTGGAAAATTCATGTGAAGGCAGGAGTGCTTCTCTGTTCGGCTCTGGTCATTTATCTTTTTCTCATTTTTGATGTACTGCCCTTGTGGGGAGCGCTCGTGGGTACGGTGCTGCTGGGATGTACGTTCGCCTCTATTGGATTTAATCTGATGCATGAGGGAGCGCACGGAAGCTATAGTAAATACAAATGGCTGAACGAGTTTATGGCTTTTACACTCAATGTAATGGGAGGAAACGCAGCTATCTGGAAGCAGAAACACAATAACGCTCACCATACTTATACTAATGTGCAGGGGCACGACAGTGATATTGACATTGAACCCTGGATCAGATCAAACAAGGGTCAGAAACGCAGGTGGTATCACAGGTATCAGCATATTTACGGACTCTTCCTGTATTCGTTCACCTACCTCGTATGGGTGTTCCGGCAGGATTTTTCAAAATATTTTACCGGGAAAATTGCGGAAGCTTATTCCATGAGAAAATTACCGCCGGGTGAGCATCTTGTCTTCTGGTTGAGCAAATTGCTGCATTTTATGATCATTCTGGTGATCCCCATTTTAATGCTCGGCTGGAAAGAAACGCTGATCGGATACATCATCTTCTCACTCAGCGTAGGTTTTGTGCTGGGTATCGTTTTCCAGCTGGCACACCTGGTGGAGGAAACGGAATTTCCCGTAGCTGATGCGCAGGGTGAGATAAGCAATGAATGGACCATTCACCAGCTGGAGACCACTTCCAATTTTTCTACGCGCTCTAAACTGATGTCGTGTTTGCTCGGGGGATTAAATTTCCAGGTAGAACACCATCTCTTTCCGAAAATCTCGCATGTTCATTATCCTGCCGTAAGCAGACTGGTGAAGGAGGTATGCATGGAATATAATGTGAGATATAATGAACAGCCTACCTTGTACTCTGCCCTTCGTTCTCACCTGAGGTATCTCCGGTCAGTCGGAAACGGGTAAGGGTGGTTTTTTCCGAAGCAGCATAAGACAGGCAAGCATTACCAGTGTCCCGCCCAGCAGTCCCAGCCAGTCGCTTCCCGAACTGCCGTAATGCTCAATCTCCTCACCGAGTGTTCCCTTTTGAATCAGGTAATTGACAAGTACTCCCGTTCCGTTATTGACAAAATGCGCGAGGATAGGCGCCCATAGCGAACCGGTCCAGTAAAACATGTATCCCATCAGGGCTCCCAGCAGCAGCCTCGGAACCAGTCCCAGAAACTGGAAATGAAGAACTGAAAACAATAAAGCGGTCAGCCAGATGGCCCAGTGAATATTTTTTGTCCAGCGAGCAAGTATGGGCTGCACACTTCCCCTGAAAAAGATTTCTTCTGCCACTGCCGCGGTAACCGCTACCACCCCCATATTGATGAACAGATCACCCGGACCATCGCTGCGCAGAA
This sequence comes from Bacteroidia bacterium, assembly GCA_020852255.1. Classification (NCBI taxonomy): domain Bacteria; kingdom Pseudomonadati; phylum Bacteroidota; class Bacteroidia; species Bacteroidia bacterium. The sequence continues at coordinate 3,188 of JADZBD010000021.1, forward strand.
AAGCACGTGTCAGGTTCTCGGCGTCTTTCTCCATCTTCAGCAGAATTTCCGGAAGCGGAAGCATGGCATTGAGCTCCGCCACAAAGGCAACCAGGGGCATGGTAGCAAGAACGCAAACTGCAATGATAAGTACAGTGGCAGGCGGGAACGCCCGGTTCAGCAGAAGTGAGGGCAGTACCGGTTCCCGCATGATGAGCTTATACACCACTGCGGGTACCAAAAAAGTGATGATGGCAGCAAGAAACTGTCCTGCCTTAAGATACCCGATGGTTTTTGGATCACCCGCTCCTGAAAACGCTTCCGGATCAATTACATTTAATCCCGCCCCGGCAATAAGCAACACCGCAACGGTGATCTGTGAAATCAGGTATCCTCCGCCAAAAAGCCCCATCAGGATGCCGAAACGGCTCACCGGGTCCTGATTCTTCCGCTGAAGAGGGGTTTGGCCGTCAATAAGCGTTTGTTCCTGATCCATTTGCTTCGTATTTGGTAATTTTGTACTGATTCGGATGGTTAAGATAGGAAAAATTGATCTTGGTGCTTTTCCGCTGCTGCTGGCGCCCATGGAGGATGTGAGTGATCCGCCGTTCCGGCATGTTTGCAAGCAAAACGGGGCTGATCTTATGTACACCGAATTTATTCCCGCCGCCGGACTCATCCGTGATGCCCGTAAGAGCCTTATCAAACTGGAGTTGGAAGAAGCGGAACGTCCTGTGGGTATTCAACTCTACGGTTCCGAGATTCATGAAATGGAACGTGCCGCCCGCATTGCACAGGAAGCCGGCCCGGATCTCATTGATATCAATTACGGATGCCCGGTAAAAAAAGTGGCCTGCAAAGGTGCGGGGGCAGGATTGTTGCAGGATATTCCCAAAATGGTGAAAATGACTGAGGCCATTGTCCGGATCACCGACCTGCCGGTGACTGTAAAAACCAGATTGGGGTGGGACATGAGCACGCTGAATGTGGTTGAAGTGGCAGAACGTCTTCAGGATGCGGGGATCGCCGCCATTACCATTCACGGAAGAACACGGGCTCAGTTATACAAAGGCGCAGCCGACTGGGCGCTGATCGGCGAGGTGAAGAATAATCCGAGAATGCGTATTCCTGTATTCGGGAACGGAGATGTGGACTCTCCTCAGAGAGCACTGGAAATGAAGAGCCGGTACGGTGTGGATGGTGTAATGATCGGAAGAGCATCTATAGGTTATCCCTGGATTTTTTCGGAGATCAAACATTTTCTCAAAACAGGCGAATTGCTTCCGCCGCCTTCGCCCTCGCTGCGTACGGATGTGTGCATCGCTCATCTTAAACGGTCCTGCGAGTGGAAGGGTGAGGTACTGGGCGTACTCGAAATGCGCCGGCATTATGCGAACTATTTCAAAGGCCTGCCCAACGGCCGCGACCTGCGCAATCGCCTGGTGCACGCAGTTTCCATGGAGGATATCATCGGCATTCTCACGGACTGGAAGACGGCCGCCTGAAATCAGGACTCTTTCCAATAGTCGGCGCCATAATCCACCAGAATTTCTGAGTTAGGAGAAATTTCGCGTACGGCTACAATATGAGGCACACCCTTAATGTTACGGTACACACAGTTGTTTTTCATTCCCTTTTTTTTGTTCGGACCATTCGCATCGTTGGCGTAGCGGGCCATTTCTTTTTTTGTGTGAGCGGCATCCACACAGTTTGAGTTGGAAACATAGTACAGGTAAGGGGCGTAATCAACATTTTTTCCGTAACGGCGGATAGCTCCCTTCCAGGTCATTTTCTCCCCTTTGTATTCCACAATGATGTCATTTCTGCGAATGCGGGAAGTGGTGAACAGACCCTTGCCTGCTCCGGGGATACGCGATTTTCGTACTACGAGCATAAAGCAGAGAGGGTTTTACTGAAGCCGGAATCCCATCACGAGCACATCATCTACCTGCTGGAGGTCTTTCTTCCAGTCGTTGAATGCGATATCGAGGCGCGTTTTCTGCTCCTGAAAACTTAGATCGTGAATGCGGAGAAGCAGATCCGCGAAGGGTTTGTACTTGAATTTTTTTCCTGAAGGACCTCCGAACTGGTCGGCATAGCCGTCGGAAAAGGCATACACACTGTCGCCGGGAAGGAGACGTACCTGTTGTGTACGGAAAGCCTGCATTTCGCCTGCATGTATTCCCACGGGCATTTTATCGCCCTTGAATTCTTCCAGTTTGCCATTCCGGATCAGCCATAGCGGATTATTGGCTGCCGCAAAGCTGAGTTGGTCGCGGTCCAGCACCATCAATACCATGTCCATTCCGTCCTTTTGTTCCTCCTTGCTGCCCTCCGGGTTCAGCGCAACAATCACCTCTTCACGCAATTTATTCAGAATCTTTCCAGGATCGTGCATTCCCCGGTTCACAACCAGTTCATTCAGCATGCTTACACCGATCATGCTCATGAATGCGCCCGGCACCCCATGCCCCGTACAATCGGCCACCGCAATGAAGAGTTTACCGAATTTTTCGGCAGCCCAGTAAAAATCACCGCTAACAATGTCTCTCGGACGATTGAATATAAAATAATGAGGGATGTTTTTTTTCAATTCACCTTCGGAGTTCAGCAACGCCTTCTGAATGCGCTCGGCGTAATTGATGGAATCGGTGATCTCTTTATTTTTCTCCTCAATAACGTTCTTCTGAAAAAGGATTTCTTCGTTGAACCTGCTTAAACGGATATTACTTTCTTTTCGGTCACGTGAAATGCGGTAAACCATTATCAGAATTACCAGAGTGAGCAGTGCGCCGCCGGCTGCAGCCCAGGAAATGAACCGCTGACGCTTCATCTGTTCCTGAACCACTTCATCTTTGGCTTTCTGCATGATCTCCTGCTCGCGTTGTTTTTCAAGGAATTTATAGGTAAGTTCTGTTTCGGTGAGCTTTTCGGCATTGCCCTGTTCCGCTACGCTGTCAGAATAGATCTTGAAGAGCTCATAATGTTCCAGTGCCCGCCGGTGATCTCCTTTGATCTTGTACAGCGAGGAAAGTCCTTCATGTATTTCTATAAAGTCTTCCCAGGAATTCATTTCCTGTGCCAGCTGAAGAGCCGCGCGGAAACAATACTCGGAACTGTCCGTCTTCTTCTCTTTCAGGTATAACTCTCCCAGCGATGAAAGGCAGATCGTTTGCCCCTGGATATCGTTCAAGTTACGAAAACCTTTGATCGCCCTCCATTGGTAACTTTTTCCCAGCTCGTACTGACCCAGATCAATGTAAACGTTTCCGATGTTCCCCAGTGTGCCGGCATTATAATGCCCCGGGGAATTTTCTGTCATCTTGTATACCTCAAAATACAGAGAAAGCGCTTTCTCGAAATCCTTTTTGGTATAGTAATAATTCGCCTGGTAGGTTTTGATCGCGCCCATATAATCCTCCTTGCCTCTCTGATGCGCTACACGCTCGGCTTCTTCAAAATACTGTATGGATTTTTCATTCTGCGGACTTTCCAGGAACACCGAACCGATCATGATCAGGCTTTGGATTTGTTCGTGGTGGTAACCCTTCATTTTTGCAATGGTCAGGCTGCGCTGAAGATGGTGCAGGGCGGCCGCCCGGTTTCCCAGCAGGTTAAAGCACCGGCCTATCCCGAAAGTAGCATTGCAGAATTCTTCCGATAAGGTATCCTTTCCCCATAACCGGATGGCCGAGGAATAATCCTCCATCGCTTCATCGTATTGCCCGATGAACGTCAGCTGGTCTCCGCGGGTACAGTATAATCGTGCCTTTTTCATGCCGTCCTGCTCCGCGGCGATAAGCCGCGAGAGGCTGTCGGTCACGGGACTTGCGCCGAGGCAGGCTGAAAGGCAAAAAAGAAACAGGAAAAGGCGAATTTTCATTGGGAACGTGAAGTTACGTTTTTCCCGGGAGTCTGTGGTAGGAAATTACTAAATTCGTCCTCCTTATGCACAGAACTCACCATTGCGGAGAACTGCGGATCAGCGATCTGGGAAAGAAGATCACGCTCGCCGGCTGGTTGTACCGTTCCCGCGATCTGGGCGGTATGACTTTTATTGACCTGCGCGACCGTTACGGAATAACACAGCTGGTGTTCAATATGGACAGCTCACGACCGCTTTGCGAAAAGGCACGCGGACTGGGAAGAGAATTTGTCATTAAAGTAAACGGAATTGTAACGGAAAGAAGCAATAAAAACCCACGGATTCCTACCGGTGATATTGAAATCATTGTGGAATCACTGGAGGTGCTGAATGAAAGCAAAACGCCTCCTTTTACCATCGAGGATGATACCGATGGCGGAGATGATCTGCGCATGAAATACCGTTACCTCGACCTTCGGCGTGAGAGTGTAAGGAAGAATCTGGAACTGCGTGCAGCACTGGCTGCAGAAACACGGCACTACCTGAATAATCAGGGATTTCTGGAAGTAGAAACGCCGGTGCTTATCAAATCTACACCGGAGGGCGCAAGGGATTATGTGGTTCCATCGCGGGTGAATCCCGGACAGTTTTACGCTCTTCCGCAGTCACCGCAAACTTTTAAACAGCTGCTCATGGTGAGCGGCTTTGATAAGTATTATCAGATCGTTAAATGTTTCCGGGATGAGGATTTACGCGCCGACCGCCAGCCGGAATTTACCCAGATAGACTGTGAGATGAGTTTCGTTGAGCAGGAGGATGTGCTGAATATGTTTGAAGGGCTCGTACGTCATTTATTTAAAAAGGTCAGGGGGGTAAACATCCCCGCCATGCCACGTATGACGTATGCTGAAGCAATGAGCAGGTATGGCAGCGATAAACCGGATATCCGGTTTGGAATGACCTTCGTGGACATGAATGATAGTGTGAAAGGGAAAGGGTTTAAGGTGTTTGACAATGCCGAAGCAATCATTGGTATCAATGCATCCGGTTGTTCTGAATATACACGTAAACAATTAGATGAACTTACTGAATGGGTGAAGCGCCCTCAAATTGGGATGAGCGGATTGATCTACCTCCGGTATGCTGCAGATGGTTCTTTGAAGTCTTCGGTAGACAAGTTTTTTCCCCCCGAAGAATTAAAGAAATGGGCCGAAGCCTTTTCGGCAAAACCCGGAGATCTCATCCTGGTCCTCGCAGGGGAACTTTCCAAAACCCGGAAGGCTTTATCTGAACTGAGATTGGAAATGGGCAACAGGCTGGGTTTACGCAAGAAGGATGAATTCTCCTGCCATTGGGTCATGGATTTTCCCTTACTGGAATACAATGATGAGAGTAAACGCTGGCATGCTATGCACCATCCATTTACTTCGCCAAAGCCTGAGGACATACACCTACTGAATTCTGATCCGGGAAATGTAAGGGCCAATGCTTACGATATGGTCATCAATGGGGTGGAAGTGGGAGGAGGTTCTATCCGGATCCATAACCGAGATCTGCAGCAAAAGATGTTTTCCGTGCTGGGATTCACCCCTGAACAGGCACAGGAACAATTCGGATTTCTTATGAGCGCCTTTGAATATGGAGCTCCTCCTCACGGCGGAATTGCCTTCGGCTTTGACCGCCTGTGTTCACTTTTTGGCGGAGCAGAAGGCATTCGCGACTTCATTGCATTCCCGAAAAATAATGCAGCACGGGATATGATGATCGATGCGCCTTCGGCGATTGACACCAATCAATTAGATGAATTGGGCATTGCACTGAAGAAATGACGGAAAGCACCAATACTTACAAGGCTGAGATAAGTGAATTCTTTCAGGAAGCCATGAAAGTAAGGAATGTGGATCCGGATCGCAGTTTGCTGATACTCAACAAGGCTTTATCCATTGCTAATGAGGCTAAAGACGGGGTTCTGGAAATAGGCTGTTATATACGCATTGCTCTTACTCATCAGGCTTCTTCTAGGTTTGCGGAGGCAATCCGGGTGAACGGTCAGGCACTGGATAAGAGCATTGAAATTGGTAATGAAGAATGCATATCGGATAGTTATTCCGGGTTTGGCAATGTGTATTACTACCTCGGTGACAATGAACGGGCATTGAGATATCATCTGGACAGTTTAAAAATTCGCGAAAAACTGGGTAAGCTGAATAAGATTGCTTCCACGATTAATTCTGTAGGCGTGGTATATGCAACCATGGCCAACTACCCGCTGGCTGAAAGTTTTTTTAAACGTTCACTTTCTATGCACCGCAAATTGCATGAACCCGGTGGAATATGTATGGCATTGAACAATATCGGATTGGCTGCTCTTGAACAGAAAAGGTATGGGGAAGCAATTTCTGTACTTAATGAAGCGCTATCCAATGCTGATTTGTTTGTTGAGAAGCTGCCGAATGACACCAGGCTTACAGAAATCCTAACTAATCTTGCCGATACTTATACTGAAATGGGCCGGCCGGAACAGGGCAGGCAGCATATCATGCGGGCCCATGAGCTCTTGAGGGGAAGAAAAAACATTGCGGAAGGATCATCGCTGGCAGCATTAGCGCGTTTCCATAAGGCCATGGGTGATTTTGAAAACGCAAAAACGATTTGCAGGGAGGCTATTGAGATATTTGAAGCATTAAAGCTGAAGGTTCAATGGGCGAAAGTGCTAAAGTTGCTAGGTGATATAGAGATGGATGCCGGAAATCCGGTCATGGCTATGGAATATACCAGAAAGTATATTCAATTAACGGAGGAATTGCATAAGGAGGAAATGCTAAAGAAAACCAGGAATCTTTCACTGATCTTCGAATCAGAAAACCTGCGAAAGGAAAGCGAGATCAATTACCTGAAAAATGTAGAGCTTAAAAAAGCTTATGATGAGATTGGGGTCATTAACCAGAATCTTACAGACAGCATACAATATGCCCGGCATATCCAGGAGGTGGTATTTAACAAACATCTGGTTAGTTTTAAATCGCGTTTTGCCGGTTCGTTTTGTCTGAGCCTTCCGAAGGATATCGTATCCGGAGATTTTATGTGGTTCCATGATTTCGGAGATCATGTAATAATGGCTGTGGCCGATTGTACAGGTCACGGGGTGCCGGGCGCTTTTTTAAGCATGCTCGGTAACGATCTGATCAGCAAAGCCGTGATAGAAAAGCAGATCCACTCCCCGGAGAGGGTGGCGGAATACCTGCATCTGTCGTTGCGTGAGTATTTCCCAGAAAAGGAACTGGCCCCCAAGCAGGGCATGGATCTGCTCATCGTTCGTTTAACCCGGAATGGGGCACTTTCCTGGGCAGGCGCGCGAGGGCATGGTTTACTGCTGATGGAAGGCGAGTTCCCGAAGGAGATGTATGGCGACCGGATCTTTTTGGGAAGTACCCTGGTGCATGATTTTCAGTTATGGGAAGCCCGGATGGAGCGGGGAGACCGCTTGTTTTTATATACCGATGGCTGGACGGATCAGAAGGGGAAGGAAGGCCGGAAATTTGGGAAAGCGGGACTTAAATTGGTTTTGGAAGCAGGTGGCCCGCTTCCGGAAATGGAAGGCCGCCTTAGAAATAGAATGGAGGAGTGGAGGCAGGACCGTGTTCAGCTGGATGATATGATGCTGCTGGGAATGGAATACGGCACACGCCGCTAAACTTTTCCGTTAGAATTTTGTACATTTGTGCCCTCAATTTAAAACCTACCATGGAACAAGGAACCAAGAAGAATAATACCGTAACCATTCTGGCGGTAGTGCTGGTGCTCTCTCTGATCGGGAATATCACGTTGTTCGTGACCAAGAATCAGCAGCAGGAGGAAATGCAGGCACGCATTGATACAGTGTATATTGAAAAAACGAAGGTGGAGAAGGAACTCGCGCTCACCGGAGCTGAATTAGACAAATACATGGGCATCAGCGATTCACTGGATAAAGTAGTTGCGGAAGGCAAGAATCAGATCGCCACGCTCGAAGACGACATCAAAAAATTAAAAGGACAGGTAAAGAAGGATGCATCCAAAAAGAAGGAACTTCAGGCTAAGATTGACGAGTTAAATGCCCTGGTGGAATCCTATCTTGAAAAAATTGACCAGCTGATTACGGAGAACCAGTTGCTCAAAACGCAGAACGCGGATCTCACAACGGAAGTGCAGGAGATGACAGAGCAGAATAAGAATTTGCAGGGAAAGGTGAATGTGGCCGCGCTGATCAAAACAGAATATGTAAAACTGTCTGCACTTAAAAAGAAGGTGCTGGGAGATGATTTTGTTGAAACATCCCTGGCAAAGAAAGTGGATAAATTCAAAGTGTCTTTCACCTTACTGCCCAACGGACTGGCGGAATCCGGAGATAAGAATGTTCATATTCGGATCATCGATCCCAATGGAAAAGTGCTGGGAGGGGGAACATTCAATGCCGGTGATACTGGTACACCCACCGATTTTACCGCAACCGTGATTATACAGTATGATAAAGGCGGAAAGGCAAGCGGAGCCGTGGAGTATGCGGGAAGTGATTTTAAATCCGGTAACTACAAAACCGAGATATACATTGATGGCATCCTGAGCGGCGGCGGCGGAGTGGTGCTGAAATAGCAGGAAGCTGGAAAATACTGAGGCTGCCGGAAACGGCAGCCTTTTTTTTTTGACGCAGGCTTCAGGACAGCGAGAGCCTGCTTGCTATCCAGCCGGCGAAATCAAATTGCTTGTTCGCCTCATCGCCGGTAAAACGGGATCGCTCAGCCTGAAGAACATGCCATTTTTCGCGAAAAGCAGATTCGTTTTCCCTGCGTTCGTACGCCAGATTCAGCAATTCCGAAAAATGAGTATAGAAGCTGAATTGCGGATATTTTCTCAGCAAACGCCGCAGTCCGTGATACCTGCTTTCAAATAGCACGTCGCCGCTTTCATACAGAATCACCAGATAGAGTAAACGGGAGGTTATGGATAGTTCCGGGCGAATCTTGCCGATCTTTTCTTCGTTGAATATCCTGTTCAGAAAGCGGGATGCTGAACGAAGATCGCCTCCGGACAATGCGACAGAGGCCATCATAAACAATACATCGAATACAAGCGGACTAAAGGAGACCGGAGTGGCCGCCAGTGTTTTTTCAATGGAACGTAAAAAATACATGCCCTGCTGAGCCTGCCCGGTTTTGTAGTGAAGAAACAACTCGTTCTCGGAAGTGTTCAGGAACATGATCCTGCCCAGCGTAATATTGCGCACCCCGTATTTGTCCATAAAATTCCGCTGTTCCGAAAGCATTTTTCCCGCCTGATCATACATTCCCAACCTGAATGTAACGTTCAGGAGGTTGTTCATATTCAGATGATATATCCCGGGAAGATCACGGATAAATACCGGCGCCGCCTCCATCACGTCTTTTACGGCAATATAGGAATCATACCGTGCCTGGTGATCTCCTTCTGCAGTGGCCAGCAGACCGAGAGTGGAGTGAAAGTAATACGAGGTCCAGAAACTACCGAGTTCGGCAGGTATCGGCTCGTGCCGGCGGAGCTGCTGTTTGTATTCCGCAATGCCGGCAGCATCCAGGTTGCCCTTTTCAATCCGGATCTGAACACGAAAGGCCAGCTGCATCAGGACGTATTGAAGCCGTAAGATCTCATTCATTCGAAGCTCCTCCTTCATGTTCTCCTCCAGCTTCGCCTCATCCTCATTCTTAATGTGAATGATTGTTTCCCACCGGAGAAACATCAGCAGGAAAGGATAAAGCTCCTGTAGATAGGCACTCTTCTTCGCTTTTTGAATCCTCTTCATGCATTGCCGGAATAAGCCCCTCTTATATAATTGCTCAATCTGAACCAGCAATGCAGAATGCCTCGCAAGATAGGTGTCCTCACGGTGAAAGACAGCCAGACTGTCAAGCACCGATTCATGCAGATAGTTTTTTGCTGCCGCGTAATGTTTCTGATCTCCACACAACGCATCTTCCCTGTACACCTCCTGCGCCGCAATTTTGTTGAACAAACGCAAATAGTCGGCAGTGCGCTCTCCGTGCCTGCCAGAGAAGATGGTAAAGAACCGGCGTTCCGGGCGGTTCAGGCTGTGAATCAGTTCGTGCAGTTCAGGACTGGCTTTCATGAATTGAATATAAAATTAGGTATTTTAGATGTATGATAATATAGCTACTTAAATATCTGAAAAACAGAGATATAAATTATAAATAAGACTTTTTGATGTATTATAATGATGACTTTTTCGTATGGAACCCTTTCCGGGGGGGTCTACATTTGGTACGATCATAAAACCGTATCCCATGCTGTTACGTCTCATCCTTCTCTCGCTTGCTGTGTTTCTTTTCACCGGTAGTAAGGCCGGAAGCTGGACAAGCGACTGGAGCAACCCGAAAGTATTTATTGAGAATAAGGGACAGTTCCGGCTGCCATGGGAAAAACCCGGAATGCCTTCTGAAGTTCTCTTTGGTGTTGATGATGGCGGAACAATGATCTATTTTACCAGGAAGGGCGTTTCCTACACTTTTTTCAGCAGGAGCAAAGACCACGTGGTACTGGATAAGTCGCAGTACAAAACCTTAGAAGAATATAAAGCCGCTAAGGCGAAATATAAAATGATGTCGATTTCTGATGCGGTACACATGCATTGGAAAGGAGCATCCGGAGATGTGATGCTGGAAGGCCAGTATCAGAATTCACTTACGCATACCTATTCTATTTCGGTTAACGGAGTGAACAAAGAGATTTCCGGCTTACGGAGTTTTGACCAGATCGTTTATAAAGGCCTGTATCCGGGAATAGACGTAAAATATTCTTTTCATCCGCAAACCGGATTGAAGTATGATCTGATTCTCTGGCCCGGTGCCGATGCCTCTTTGATTCGTATGGTTTATGAAGGGATGGACGCCTTGAGTCTTGATGGGAAAGGAAATCTGAAGATTATGACTCAGTTCGGGGTGATGACCGATCATGCCCCGCTCACCTATTATCCGGGTGAAAAGCACCTTCAGATTCCTTCTGCATATTCCGTCAATGAGAACGTAGTCTCTTTTCTATTGGGAGAATACGACAAAACCAGAAAACTCATCATAGATCCATGGACCGTTACACCTGCTTTCCCAAACAGTGGAAAAATATGGGAATGCGAAAAAGATGCTGCAGGGAATGCATATATCTATGGTGGAGACACACCCATGCGCTTAAGAAAATATAATTCCACGGGTACTCTGCAGTGGACTTATAATACAACCTGGGATACAGCAGGGTATTGGGTTGGTACATTCATTGTAGACCAGGCCGGTAATTCATACATCACCTCCGGATCGAATGGTGAGATCCGGAAGGTGAATACCGGTGGCGCCTCGGTGTGGTTTAACAATCCCAATGGTTTATTTGGCCCTATTTACGAATACTGGCACCTCACTTTCAATTGCGACGAAACTGTTTTGGTCTGCGGAGGAATGCGTGCGCAAAGTGCGCTCAGCATCAATAGTTATCGCGGAGCCATCATGAACATAAACCTGAACACCGGGGCAATCATCGGTACGCCGCTAACGGTCGGTTGGATGCAGGGATTGAATATTAAGGAGGTACGCACCATCTGCTCTTCCCCTAACCAAAACTATTATTTTCTTACCCTGGATTCCATCGGAATGATGACCAACACACTCACTCTCGGTTGGAAGTCAACATCAAATTACAATTTCGCATACGGGATTCCGAATTACGGTGTAACCAACCAGGGAATTTCTGCTATCCGGGCAACCGCTAATTTTATATATACTCAGAACGGCACAACTCTTCACAAGCGGAATATTGCAAATGGAGCCATAGTGGCCACCGTTGCCATTCCGGGCGGCGGTTCTTCTACTATTCCTATTGTTGGTGGGAATACTCCGCATAACAGCGGTCTTGACCTTGACAATTGTGGAAACGTATATGTGGGATCCACCACAGGAGTCCATAAGTTTGATGCCAACCTTAATTTACTGGGATCGGCTCTTACTACCAATGCCGTATACGACGTTGCAGTTTCTCCTTCGGGTGAGGTATTGGCCTGTGGCAACGGATTTTTCTCTTCTATCAATACGCTCGCACCCTGTGGAGTGGTAACACTCACCTGTTCCTCTAATCCCCTGAGTATTTCCACTTCTCAAACCAATCCGCTTTGTAACGGACAATGTACCGGAACTGCAACTGTGAATGCAACCGGAGGAACAGCTCCTTATACCTACACTTGGTCCCCTTCCGGCGGAACCAATGCAACGGCCACAGGCTTGTGTGCAGGAGTGTATACGGTTACTGTTACCGATGCCGGACCTTCCACTCTTACCGCCACCGTTACCATTACGCAACCAACCGCACTCACTTCTTCTGTTCAGTCACAAACCAATGTCCTCTGTAATGGAGTGTGTTCGGGTGCGGCAACCATTACTGCATCTGGTGGTACAGGTACATTAACATATTCCTGGGCGCCCAGTGGTGGAACTACTGCCAGTATCACCGGAAGGTGTGCAGGCACATACACGTGCACCATCACCGATGCAAACGGATGTACACGTACGCAAACGGTAACCATCACCCAGCCTCCGGTTATTACCGCCAGCGCAAATTCTACTCCTGCAACCTGTGGAAATAATAACGGAACAGCTACAGCAACGGCATCCGGTGGCACCGGAACCCTCACCTATGCCTGGGCACCCAGCGGTGGAACCAACGCCTCCGCTACCGGGTTGGGAGCCGGAGTTTATACGGTCACGGTCACCGATGCAAATGGGTGCACGATGACTGCAACCACTACGGTGACCAGTTCGGGTGGCCCAACGGTTACGCTCAATACACAAACCAATGTTCTATGTAATGGAAACTCCACTGGTTCTGCTACCGTGAATGTGACCGGAGGAAATTCGCCTTATACGTATGCATGGACTCCTTCCGGCGGAACTACAGCCACGGCAACAGGCTTGGGTGCAGGAACCTATACCGTTACGGTTACGGATGCAAGCAGTTGCTCTCAGACGTTTACCGTTACCATTACGCAGCCAACGGCATTAACCGCCACCACTTCTTCAACGAACACCACCTGCACCGGAAATACCGGTACTGCATCGGTCTCTCCCTCGGGGGGAACCGGTCCGTATTCCTATTCCTGGGCTCCAGGCGGAGGCACCAATGCCAACGCAACAGGCCTTAGTGCCGGAACGTATACTGTTACAGTAACGGATGCTAACAACTGTACGTTTACCGTTACTGCAGCGGTTGGTACTACCAACGGACCTACTGTTACATTAGCTACTCAGGCCAATGTTTCCTGTAATGGCGGATCTAACGGAAGCGCAACGGTGAGTGTTACCGGTGGAACTTCTCCATATACATATTCGTGGGCCCCTTCGGGTGGGACAAATGCTACTGCTATCGGACTTGCTGCGGGTACATACACCGTTACGGTCACAGATGCGAATAACTGTATTCAGTTATTTGTGGTTACTATCACTCAGCCTGCTGCACTCAGTATTACCACAGGCTCAACCAACACACCCTGTGGTTCATCAACTGGAACCGTTTCTTCCAACGTAACCGGAGGAACCGGCCCCTATTCCTACCTCTGGCTGCCCGGTGGTGCTACTACCAGTAACGTTTCCGGATTGGGAGCCGGAACCTATACCGTAATTGTTACGGATGTAAATGCCTGTTCAATGTCAGCAACTGCCACAGTTGCTAACCTGAATGGTCCAAGCGTTGCTGTTACGTCTTCTGGTAATGTTACCTGTAACGGCATGAATAATGGATCAGCCACAGTGAATGTTACCGGAGGAACATCTCCTTATACCTATGTGTGGAGCCCGTCCGGAGGTACCTCAGCAAGTGCAACCGGGTTAATTGCGGGTACATATACAGTAACGGTTACTGACGCCAACGGATGTTCTAATACCATAACAGTTACCATCACACAACCTGCTGCATTGGCACTTACCCTGAATGGCTCGAATGCCACTTGCGGAAATCTGAACGGAAGTGTTACATCGTCTGTTACCGGCGGAACTTCTGCCTATACCTACAGCTGGCAACCCGGTGGTGCTACTTCTTCGGGAATCAGCGGACTGGGAGCGGGAACATATACTTGTATTGTAACGGATGCCAATGGCTGTACCAGTTCTGCAGTTTCAATTATAACTGCTTCCCCCGGACTGACAGTATTAATTTCTAATGATACCACCATCAGTGCCGGACAAACCGTTCTGTTAGTTGCAGCTGGAGGTACTTCTTATCTTTGGTCACCTTCGGGAGGACTGAGTTGCATTACCTGTGCAAATCCGGTTGCCAGCCCAACAACTACTAGTACCTATACTGTAATTGTTACAGATGTGAATGGATGCACCGGAGTTGCTACTGTTACAGTGAGTGTATTGAATCAGTGTGGTGATAATGGGGTATTTTTTATTCCGGATGCGTTCTCACCGAATGCAGATTTGATGAATGATGTTTTATATGTAAGAGGTGGTGGAATATCAGAGTTCTATTTTGCTGTTTATGACCGCTGGGGTGAGAAGGTGTTTGAAAGCACGGATCCGAACATAGGATGGGATGGGAATTATAAAGGAAAAGCATTGGATCCCGGAGTATTTGTTTTTTATTGCAAAATTACCTGCTATGCCGGAGAAGAAATCATTCAAAAGGGCAATGTCACACTCTTCAGATAGTATTAATTGAAAAAAGTCACATGAAAAAAATATTAATATCCGCAACGTGTCTGATTGCCTTCCTCCATTCCGGAAGTCAGGACATCCATTTTTCTCAGATCAACGAAACACCGCTGGTGCTCAACCCTGCTTCTGCCGGAACAGGTTCTGCTTTCAGGGGGATAATCAATTATCGCGATCAGTGGAGGAGTGTAACAGCACAGTCCTACAAAACATTTGATGTTTCTGCCGATTTTGAATTGCGTAAAAAGGAATGGAAAAGCGGATACCTGGGTGGAGGGCTTGTTGTATTTCATGATAAGGCAGGCACTTCGCAGTTTTCTACCTTGAACGCTTCTCTTTCACTTTCAGGAATAGTTATGGTAAATAAGCAGAACCGGTTCTCAGTCGGTTTGTCGGGTGGATTCGGACAACGCAGTTTTGTGACCGACGGTTTGAAATGGGACAGCCAGTACAACGGGCAATCCTACGACCCGAATTTACCCTCTAATGAGATGTTTACAGGAAGTAAATTCAGCTACGGAGATTACGCTGCAGGCGTACAATGGTTGTTCGGGGAGGGGGAGAGGTACATTACAGCGGGAGATGAGTTCAAAGCTAATTTTGGTGTTTCGGTGTTTCACCTGAATCAGCCAAAGCAGGCGTATACATCAATTGTGGAGAAAATGGAAATGAAATTATTGTTCTCCGGTGGTTTTGCAAAGGGTCTTGGCAATTCTCCCATAGCGGTAGCTCCCAGCTTTATGTATGCCATGCAAGGACCTACTGCAGAATTGTACATTGGATCAATGGTTAAATATAAATTCCGGGAAGATTCCAAATACACCGGCTTCAAAAAGGGAGCCTCTTTCTCCGTGGGCGGATTTTACCGGAGCGCGGATGCCATGGTGGGTGTGCTACAATTGGAAATTGCGCAGTATTCGATCGGGTTCAGTTACGATTTTAACACCTCGGATCTCCGGACGGCCAGTGATGGCAAGGGAGGGTTTGAAATTTCCCTGCGCTTCAATAGTTCTAATCCGTATATCTACAAGAGTTCTTCCAGTTTCTAAACCGGCAGCCCCAGCTTTGAAAGGGCAGATGGCATCTTCAGTCCGTTCTGCTCAAGCACGGCCTGGTTAAATTCGAATTTCAGGGTGTCATCATCCATCGTCACAAAACTCATGGCTGCTCCTTTGCGTGCCTGACCTTCCCGTTCTCCCACCAGTAATACCGGCTTTCCCTTGATCTTCTCTGCAATGGACTTCGTCATGCTGCTTTTTCCCGGAGGTACATACACCAGCTGGCACTGAAGCGCCTCATCGGCCGTGCTGATTTTTTTGATAATGATGGGCCGCCCCTTCGCTTTTTTTGCCTTGGCCATGCTCTCCAGTTCTTTGATAATGGGCGAATCTCCCACCACGCCAATCACAAAATCCTGCCCGGTAGATGGCCATTCGATGTATTTGATAAAATTGTAAATGAACAAGCTGTAAGACTTGTATTCCTTATCCTGAGCCGAAAGGGAGACAGCGCCTGTGCACAGAAGCGCCAGGATCAGCAAACAGCGGTAGGAATAGTGGATCCTCATTTCGCCTTGTTTTTCCCTCCGATGTCCATATTGAACCTGAATATAAATTCCCTCCCCGGCCCGGGCAGCGGCGCATGATATCCGTTGTACGGCTGAATGAAAAGCATGCCGGAATTCAGCAGATCATAGCATCCTGCACTCACAAAGATGCCGTCACCGATCCGGTACCGCAGGTTAAGGTGAATATTTAATGAGGGATCGAATACAGAAAGTACTGATTCGCCCAGCGAATCTACTTCCGTGTAGCCATATCGCTGACCCAGGAAAACGCCGGAGAGATCTGCCGTAAGGCGGGAGGTGAGCTCCACCGATGCATTGAGTGCTAATTTATGCCGGGCGAACGATAAAAGATAACTTTCATCTTCTTCAACATTGAAGTCAGCGGCGCGACCTTTTCCTTTGGCCGTGTACATAGAATAGGAGACAGTAATATGACCGTATTTATTCTTAAAACGGTACTCTGCTTCGGCACCCATTGTACCTGTTGAAGAGCTGTCGTTCATGTAATTGTCGGTACCCAGCGAATCGTCATAAAAGTAAATGATGGGATCAAGGGTATATATATCGAAGAAGTTCAGCGTAAGCAGGTGTTGCTTTTTGATCTGGTATCCCAGTTCGAACTCGGTAATGGTAGTCATCTCCGGAAGTATGCCACCCTCCGGTCCCAGATTAATGTTTTCAATGCTGGGAGCACGGAAGGAATTGCTGTAGAGGAGTTTGAAATTAAACTTTCCCAACCGCTTGGTTAGTCCCACCCTTGGAACAAAGGCTGCTCCGTATTCGCTGTGAATATCGTACCGGGCACCCAGTATCAGATTAACGAAGCGGGTGCGCACCAGCCCCTGAAAGAAATAGGCCTGGTTCAGGTATGAAACAGCAGAAGATCCGTTAGAGAAAAAGGAAGAATCGGTTTTGTCTTGAGCGCTGTCGGTATACACTTCCCCGCCGGCAGAAATATTGATCTTGCGTGTGGGATTCCAGGAACCGAGCAGGTGAAGCGCTGAACGGCTGCAGTGTTTATTATAGGCAGATGTGAGCGAATCTTCTGCTGTTGTTCTCCAGGGAATTTGGGTTTTATGTGTTATTTTTCCGGTAAAGGAGATTTTTTCGCTGAACTTCCGTTCATATTTCAGTTCACCGAACCGGGAAATAAAATCCTCGCGGTAGGCAGAATCCTGCGCCAGGTCATATCCGTCCCGCACACTCGTACGCAGGCGGTCGGCCATGAACCGAAGCGACCATCCTTTATAACTCACCCCGGCCTGTAAATTTCCGGGAGTCAGATCTGAATTCCCGTACATCGGATACGTGTTTCCGAAAATATCTGTATAGGCGGATGTACTGCGATGACCGTTTCCGAAGTATCCTGCTACTTTCCACTCCAGGTCTCCTGTTTTGTTACCTGCGTAAATATTGAAATTGCTTCTTCCGAATTTACTGCCCATTATGCCGGCGTTAATAGACGCTCCCATACCGGCGATGTCACCTCCGCTTCGGGTTACAATATTGATCACGCCGTATTCAGCGAAACCGCCAAACATGGCGGACCCCGGGCCGCGGATAATCTCAATTTTTTTTATTTGGTCTACCGGATAGTTATTTCCAAACTGCGTGGTGGCAAACATGATCTCATTCATCTCAAAACCGTCCAGCAGCACCAGCACCTTTCCCTCGTGTCCCCAGTTTCCGCGCATACTTATACCTACCACCCCTTCTACGTCCATCCCGAACTGTATGCCGGGCACAAGCAACAGTACATCCATAAGATCCCTTGCGCCGGAATTGCGTATTTCTTCGGCTGTTATCAGGCTGATGATGTTGGGAGATTCCCGTGTGGAAAGCGGTTTTTTAGACGCCGCAGAGATCAATTCATTGATCAGCGTCTCCAGCTCACTGGGAACACCGTGCGCCTTCAGGTTCATTAGTTGTTCCAGCGACATCTCGTAAATGTCCAGACTGTCACTTTTAAGCGTATCCTGAGCGGTGATGCCCACGCTGAATAAAAGACCGAGTAGTACCGGTAAAAAGTGCTTATTCACGTTTCAAATGTAGGGTAAAAGGACTAAGATGAAAATTGATTCGACCAGTAGGGTGAATGATCCTACCAATGTGTGAATTCAATTGAGAAATTTGACTAATTTGCATCCAACGGCATGAGTTTCAGACTCTTTAATACCGGTTTTCCGGGCATCAACAGGGCGCTTCTGCTCATCATGCTGATCGTGGCAGTAAATGCGCTGATCAGCTATTTTACTATTCGTAAGAATAACTCGGAAGTTACACATCTTGTCAGTGTGATGAATCCATACCTGGAAGCACTGGATGAGTTTAACCTCATGACTACCGAAAGTAAAATGTATGCCACCAACTGGGTATATGTTCAGGTGGAAGAAAAGGATAAAGACAAACTGAAGTCCATTCATCAGACCGGTTACCCCCGCCTGAAATCAGTGCTGCTTGAACGGGTAGGAAATATCGGACGGGAAGGGGAGGAGCAGCGACTAAAATCCATCATGAAGGAATTCGAGAAGCTGATCATCGCCGAACAGTTGGTGATGGTGAAACTCTCTTCTTTTGACGAGTATGAGGATGCTACACGAAAATTCCAGGCAGAGGATATGATGGAATCCCAGATTATTCCCATGGCCGACACCATACGTACCCACCTGGAATCGCTGATTGGCAGCAACAGGTCGTTTGCAGAGAATAAGAAGAGCGAAGTTATTGCTTCCTCCAATTCATTGCGCATCACACTTATCTCCGTGTCGCTTGCTTTACTGGGAGCAGTTATACTGGGATTTCTGTTCATTTCCCGTTCTATCCGGAAACCGGTTTTGAAAATGAAGGAGGTGGTGGGTAATCTTTCGAAGGGCGAATTAACAGAAGGCCATCTCGCCGTGAGTAAGGATGTAATCGGGGAGATGACAGGTTCTATCAATATCCTTTCGGATAATTTCCGGAAGACTTCCGAGTTCGCCACCGAGATCGGGAAAGGAAATTTTGATGCAACGTTCGAGCTGTTGGGGAAAAATGATCAGCTGGGAAGCGCGCTCATGGGTATGAAGGAGAGCCTGAAGGCCTATTCCGAGGATCTGGAATCGCAAGTGGCCGAGCGCACCCGCGAGCTCCTCGAGAAAAGCGCAAAACTGGAACTGGCTTATGGTGAAATTCGTGATTCCATTCAGTACGCCAAACATATTCAGGAAGCTATTCTTCCTTCACGGGAACTGATAGACAGGATATTCCGGCAGTCGTTCATCTTCTATAAACCGAAAGATATTGTCAGCGGCGATTTTTACTGGTTCGCACAGAGAGAGGATGAAGTGGTAGTGGCTATTGTTGATTGTACCGGTCATGGTGTTCCGGGCGCATTAATGACGGTCATCGGAAGCTCCCTGCTTAATCAGATTGTGAATATTATGGGGATCACCGAACCCGGTCTTGTTCTCCGGAACCTGGACGAGAAAGTGATTGAAACGCTCAAACAACAGGGCGGCAATTTCAGTAACGACGGAATGGATCTGGCCCTGTTTCGTTATAATCTGTCGAGCGGGAAGATGGAGTTTGCGGGAGCCAAGCGATCCCTGTTTCATTTTACTGCAACGGATGTTAAGGAAATCAAGGGCGATAAATTCCCTATCGGTTCCACTCAGTATGGAGATCAGAAGCGGTTTACTACGCAGCCGGTCAATATCCGGGAAGGAGATGTGATCTATATGTTCTCGGATGGCTACCAGGATCAGTTTGGCGGCATGGCGGGAAAGAAATTTATGCTTAAGCGATTTAAAGAGATGCTGAAAGAGATTTACCGCATGAAGATGCCTGATCAGCTGCTGGTACTGGAACAGGAAAATGCACAATGGACCGGTAATTCGGAGCAAACGGACGATATCCTGGTGATGGGAATCCGGTTTTAGGCACGACTACTCTTTTCACTCGCTCAGCTTCCCACTACGCTCCCGTCATGCAGTGTAATGATCCGGTCTGTCTTCCGGGCGAAATCCATATCGTGTGTCACTACCAAAATGGTTTGCCTGAATTCGGTCTTAAGTTGCTGGAAAATATTAAACACGAGTTCCGTATTCTTCGAATCCAGGTTTCCTGTGGGTTCATCTCCGAAGATGATCAGCGGATCGTTAATCAGCGCCCGGGCAATGGCAACCCGTTGCTGCTGCCCTCCTGAAAGCTTGTTCGCCTTCTTCACAGCCTGATCCTTTAGTCCGAGTATGTCCAGCTTCTGCATGGCCCTTTCTGTAATCTCCTCCTCGCTGAATTTTCCGAGTTTCAAAGCGGGCAACATAACGTTTTCAAGTACGGTGAATTCATTGAGCAGGTAATGAAATTGGAATACAAAACCAATCTTTTCATTTCTCAGTTCAGAAAGGCGGTTCTTGCTGAGTTTGGAAAGATCTTCTTCTTCAAAATAGATACTGCCTTTATAATCGGTATCCAGGGTGGAAAGTACATACAAAAGAGTGGACTTACCGCTTCCGGAAGAGCCTACGATAGAGGCAAATTCTCCTTTTTCCACCGTAATGTTAATATCCTTCAGTGCCTGGAATTCCACAGGGTCATGAAAGAATTTGTCCAGGTGTTCTGTCCGAAGTAAACTCATTTTGCCCGGATAATATCAATGGCATCCACTTTGGAAGCTTTACGTGCTGGAATATAACCCGCTACTGCGGTTGCTATAAGACCAAACAGGTATGCAAATGCATAAAAAGCGGGTGTGGAATTGAAGGTGAGGTATTTCGTTGAAATAAAACCTTTGATATCCATCTCGATGCTCCCGATTACTTTTTGAAGGGTAAAGCCAAGCAGCAAACCCAGTAATCCTCCCACGATCCCGATAATCATGGATTCGGTAAGAAAAATTTTCATCACATCGCGGTCCTTATAACCGATGGCCTTGAGAATGGCGATGTCGGGAAGTTTTTCATAAATGATCATCATCAGAATATTAAATATTCCAAACCCTGAAACGATAAGAATGGATGCGATGATCAGATAGGTAACCATATTCTGGATCTTGAATACACTGAATACGTTCGCGTTCGCTTCTTTCCAGTCCATGGCACGGTAGCCAAACTTTTTTTCATAATGACGGGCAAGGATCTCCGCTTTGTCAATATCCTTCAGGCGAATGTTAATATCGGTAATATACGCCCCGTCTACCTGTAACAACTTCTGTGCATTGCGTAAATTGATATAAGCCCTCGATTTGTCCAGTTCGGTAAGCCCCGATCGGTTGATGCCTACCACTTTCATCTCCAGTGTTACTCCCAGCGGTGAAATAACCGTGATATTGTCTCCCATGTGCGCCGCCAGAAGGTCTGCCAGTCCCTCGCCGAGAATAATCCCGTTGGGAACTGTCTGCAGTTTCTGTGTGCTGCCCTGCACCATGTAATCCTCCACATTGAAGATTACATTCTCTTTCAGTATGTCAACCCCTGACACTCTCCCCGAAACCTGTGCAATTCCTACCTTGAATATCGCCTGTGAGCCCAGAAACGGTGATACGCCCAACACTTCCTTGTCTTTTTCAAGGATCTCCATAATCTGGTATCCGTCTTTTACCCGCGGCTGTTCTTCCTTAGGTTTCTGATTATTCACTACCTGCCAGGCCTTGCTTTGTGGTTCGTGAATGGAAAGAATGGAAGGACGGTTTTTTTTCGCTTCGTTATATAAGCGAACACTGGCGGTAGTGCTGATGGTCTGGTCAATGAATGTTTTTTGAAAGCCACTCATTAACCCTCCCTGGAAAATAAATATGGCGATCCCAAATGTTACACCCAGCATAGCCACAATGGTTTGCCTCCTCTTTGAAAGAAGATGCGTGAGGGCAATGCGCAGTACCGGGCTCTTTTTGTTCAAGGTTTTATGACCTCTGAGGTTTCTTCCAGGCCTGCAAGGATTTCCACAAACTGAAGATCCTCCGCACCCTTCTTCACCGTTACGGTATCACCGGAAGCTAAGATGACTTTTCCTGTGCCGAGCAGGCACTCGCGGGGAATCACCAGAATAGAAGTCTTGCGGGCCACAATAATATTTGCTTCCACACTCATGCCGGAGAAGATTTTCACTTCCGTTCCGGGATCTATTCCGGCAAGCACTTTGGAAGTTTTGTTGTTCTGGGATATGCGCGGGTAAATCTCCCGGATCTTTCCGGTGAAGGTCTTGTCTTTATAAGCGTCAATCATGTATAACACTTCCTGATCCTGTTCCAGCAGGGCAATGTCGGTTTCGTCAACGCTCAGTTCTACATAAAAACCGGTGGTGTTGCCGATCTCCAGTAATGCCAGTTGTGTTCCCACCAGCTCACCTTCTTTCGGTATCACATCATACACGGTGCCGTTTACACCTGAAACCAGTGTGTAATCGCTGCGATTCGATACCTGTGCATCGTACTGAACCTGCGCATTTTTATACTCTGTCAGCAGCCGGTCGCGGGTTGCATAAAAGTTATTCGACGCTTTCAGATAATTCTGGACTGAGATCTCAAATTGTGTTTTTGAAGCATCCAGCTGTAGCTTTGAACCGGCGTTCTCTTTATAAAGGTTCTGGTAGCGCTGGTAATTGACCGAGTCGAGTTCATACTTCGCGCGGGCTGAGGCAAGGTCCTGTTTCAGGGCTTTCAGCAGGGGAGAATCATCCGACGCGTTGCGCCCGGCCAGTTCCAGAAGGTTTTTCGCCGCGGTAACATTCAGCTCACTCACTTCGCTTTTTATAGTGATCAGCGCCTGTCCCACCCGTATGCTGTCGCCCACCTTCACATGAATCTTTTCCACGTACCCGGGCAGTTTGCTGTAAACCTTATATCCGTTTTCAGGAAAGATCTTCCCTGAAGCATACACAGCCTGCACCAGGTCGCGTCGAACGGGAGTTATCACCTCTCCTTTTCTGCCGCAGGATACCAGCAGCAGAATGGTAAGAGGGAAGAGCAGAAATTGTTTCGTCATCATTTTTTAAATATCCTTAAAACCGGCACTAACAGCGGAACGTAACGTAAGCCCCCCGGCATTCCGAAATGTGTGAGCGTTGCGATGGCTTTTTGTTTTCCGCTTTCCATGATCAGGTACAGTGCAGGCACAATAATCAGCGTAATGATCGTTGCGAAACCAAGCCCGAAGATCATCGTCCAGGATAAAGGCCCCCAGAAGGCCACACTGTCTCCGCCGAAGAATATTTTCGGATCACCGGTGCTGAACAGTGACGCGAAGTCAATATTGAATCCCACAGCAAGGGGAATAAGTCCCAGAATGGTAGCGGTGGCGGTCAGGATCACGGGCGTCATACGGGTTTTCCCGGCTTCCACAACCGCGGCGGTTATCTCCCTTCCTTCGGCCCGGAGCACATCGGTAAATTCAACCAGGAGTATACCGTTACGAACTACAATGCCGGCCAGGGCCACAATTCCAACCCCTGCCATGATGGTGGAAATAGTCCATCCTGTAATCGCATAGCCCAGGCAGAATCCGATGATGCTTAGCACAATCTCTGAAAGAATGAGGAAAGGTTTACCAAAGGAGTTGAACTGTGTTACAAGAATCATAAAAATCAGCCCCAGCGAGATCAGCAGTGCGTTGCCAAGAAATCCCATGGTCTCGGCCTGTTCTTCCTGCTCCCCGGTCATGATGATCTGTACGCCGGGAGGTGCATTGAAACGCTTCACTGCTTTTTCAACATTTGCTACCACCGAGAAGGGGTCAAAATCTTTCAGCACGTTGGAGGAAAGGGTAACCACGCGTTTTTGAGATTTACGCTTGATACCGCCGAAGGTATAATCGTAATAAATATCCACGAAGGCTGAAAGAGGTACATTACGGATCATCCCACCCATATTCATATCGCGGTAGGTAATGGTGATGTTCTTCAGCTTGTCAATTTCATTGCGCTGATCGAAGCGGTAGCGGAGCTGAATGGGAAACTCTTCATTGGCTTCTCTGTATTTGCTGGCTTCTTTTCCAAAAACGGCATTGCGGATTTCCATGCCGATCTGGGCTGTGGATATTCCTTCACGGTTAGCACGTTCTCTGTTGATATCGAATACCAGTTCGGGTTTGTTACTTTGCAGATCACTCTTTAACTGTTCTACTCCGGCAATTTCCAGCGAATCGAGGTAGCGTTTTAACCGGGCGGATGCTTTGGTAAGTACGTCGAACTCTTCTCCGCGCACTTCAATGGTAATGGGCTTGGCTACGGGCGGTCCGTTTTGTTCTTGTGTTACTGTTATTTCCGCACCGGGGAGTCCCTTCAGCGCGTCACGCACATCTTTCAGGAAAGGTGAGGTGGAAACGCCGTGCCGTTCGGAAAAGCGAACGAAAGCTACCGCCAGGCGTCCTTTATTCGGATATTGCCCCTGGTCTTCGTCGGCGGGATCCGTTACACTGATCGTAACATTGGTGATAATGGAAGTAATCAGATCCTTTTTGCCTTCAAATACTCTGTTCACCCGTCCCTCTACTTCTTTCATTACCTCGTTCGTGCGCGCAGGGTCGGTGCCTACGGGTAAACTTACATATACATAAATGAAATTAGGGTCGGAGGAAGGAAAGAAAACCACATCGGGTTTCCGTAAGGCAACTGCAATAATACTAACAAAGAATAAACCAATTGTGAATCCGATAATTCTCCACGGTTTACGGATGGCGGCACTCAGGATGCGTGCGTACTTTTCCTGTACGGCCGGCCAGGTTTTTTCCTGAAACCGGTATACAACGGAGGCAAGCACAAATTTGTAAAACAAATGCAGCAGAAGCACCGTAAAGGTAAACAGACCGAGACCGGTGTTTCCGGCCAGGAGGAAGAGGAGGGCGAGGGAGGAGAAAACAATAGCAATCACTTTCGTGCCTTTCGTCCACTTCTTCTTCGGCGCCCCGTCCTCGTGCTTTCCCATAAAATCCACTGCGAACACCGGATTGATGATATAGGCTACGAAGAGCGACGCAAGCAGGGTAATGATCAACGTGATGGGAAGATAGAACATGAATTTCCCGATCATTCCGGTCCAGAAGGCGAGGGGTACAAAAGGCGCCAGCGTGGTTAGTGTACCGGACAGCACCGGAAGGAAAACTTCACCCGCAGCCGCTTTGGCAGCTTCTGCAATTCCGGTTTTTCTCTGTTTATAAATGCGGTGTGTGTTTTCAATGACCACAATGGCATCGTCTACTACAATACCCAGCGCCAGCAGGAAAGCGAAGAGTACGATCATGTTCAGTGTGAAACCGAGCCCGGGCATCACAAGAAAGGCAATGAACATAGACAGGGGCACCGACAGGGCTACGAAGAAGGCATTCGTGGCACCCATGAAGAACATCAGGATCACCAGCACCAGCACAAAACCGATGATGATGGTATTGATGAGATCGTGCAGCGTTACCCTGGTCTGATCTGCCTGGTTATTGGTGATAACCATGTTCAGGTCGCCCGGAACGGTTTTTCCTTTCAGATCAACGATGAGTTGTTCTATATTATCGGATGCGCTGATGAGATTTTCACCGGCACGTTTCACAACGTTGAGAGTAATCACATTCTTGCCGTCGAGCCGTGCATAGCTTTCCTGTTCCTTGAATCCGTCTACTATTTCGGCCACATCTCGGAGATAGATATGCCCTCCGGCCTGTGAATTCACCACAAGGTTCTCCAGCTGCTCAATGGAGGTGAATTGTCCTTTCACACTGATCGTTCGCTGCTGACCGTCCATCTTAACGGTACCTCCCGAAATATTCATATTCTCAAAGGCGATGGCTCTTTCAATGTCGCCCATGGTCAGCTGGGTGGCTTTGAGGGCATTCATGTCAATGTTGATCTGAATCTCGCGGTCCAGCGCACCGATCATATCCACACGGCTGATCTCCTTCATGCTTTCCACACGGTCTTTTACCTCTTCGGCGTAGTTTTTCAGCTGGGCCAGTGAATAGTTCCCTGAAATATTCACGTTCATAATAGGGAACTCGGAAAAATTCAGTTCGAAGATGGTGGGCTCCGCCGGAAGGTCCTGCGGCAACTCCGTGCGTGCCTTGTCTACTGCGTCTTTTACTTTCGACTTGGCGGAAGCCATATCAAAGTCGGAGTTGAACTCCACCACCACGGTACAGTAATCCTGAAAACTCTGGCTCGTCATTTTCTTGATCCCGGAAACGGCTTTCAGCTGTTTTTCCAGCGGTTTAGCCACCAGGTTCTCCATGTTGGCAGGGGAGGTACCCGGATAGATCACCGAAATGTAAAACTTCGGAATCTTGATCTCGGGGAAATTTTCTTTGGGCAGGGCCTGATACGCCATCAGACCGGCAAGGGTAATGATCACCGTGAAGATATAGATGCTGATCCGGTTATCAATCGCCCAACTCGAGGGCCTGAACTCTTTTTTCAAAAGGTCTTTCATAGGATCGCTCACTCCGGTTTAACTTTTATGACATCACCTCCGTTTAGTTCCTGGAACCCCGTGACTATAAGACGGTCTCCTTCCTTGAGTCCCTGCGTTACTTCGATCCGCCCCCTGTATTTTTTCCCCGTAAGAATCACCACTTTCTTCGCCGTGTTGCCGTCTGCCACCATCACGTATTCCGTTCCGTCTTCTCCTTTCATAATCACCGAGGAGGAAATCACAATGCCCGGGGCGGGCGACACATAATCGGCGATACGCAGCACGGCAATCATGTTGGGATGATATTCTTTTTTGTTGTCAAGCATCATTTCCGCCGTAAAGGTCCTGTTCAGGGGATTGATAACGCGCGCGGCATAACTCAGTTTGCCGGTCACGGAATCTTTCATATCCGGAAAATAAACGAACACCTCATTGCCGGTTTTCACTTTCCCTGCGTACGACTCGGGCACTTCTGCTTTTACTTTCATGCCGTTAAAGTTCACTACGGTTACCACCGGCATGCCCGGGCCAAGCATTTGTCCCACCTTCGCATATACTGCATCAATGGTTCCGTCTATCGGCGAAGTGATGCGGGTGAGTTCGAGCTGCTCCTGTAACGACTGCATTTTTTTCTCCAGTCCCTCTTTCTGACTCTTTGCGGCGAGGTATTGTACTTCCGTGCCAATCTTCTGATCCCAGAGGTTCTTTTGTTTCTCATACAGTGTATTCGCGAGGTCCAGCGCGGTTTGCAGCTCAGCGATTCCTTTCAGAATGATCTTGCTGTCGGTTTCCGCCAGCAGCTGTCCTTTATTTACCTGCTGACCTGCCTTTACCAGCACTTTCGTTACGTTTCCGCCGATTTCCGCAGAGAGCAGAATGTTTTCTTCTGCGTCTACCATGCCCTGCACTTCCACGTAATTGCGGAAAATCTCCGCCTTCAGGGTTTGTACCAGCACCAGATGTCCGTGATCCGCAGTGGAATCGGTTCCGTTGCTTTTGAGTTGCGCTTCCAGTTCACGGATGGCGGTCTCAATTTCGGCTTTTTTAACTTTTAATTGGTCCAGTTCAGCCTGCGGATCTGATGTGCATCCGGCCAGCAGCAATGACAGTGAAAAGAAGGCGATGGAAATGTTCAGATTCATAACGGTTATTTAAGAGTTCCTTTTGCTTTTTCTAATTCGAGTTTGGATATATAATAATCGTAAAGAGCAGAGAAGTAATTCGTCTGCGCCTCACGGTAGGAGGTTTGGGCGTCAATCACTTCCAGGTTAGAGCCTACACCCTGGTCGTATTTCTTTTTGGAAACATCATAGACGTTTTTGGCCAGTTCCATATTTTTTTTCTGGGTGGTCAGCGAAAGAATCGCATTGTTGTAGTTTACGGCCGCAGCTTTTACTTCCAGACGGATGGCATTCTCGAGGTTTTTAATAGTGTTTTCTGTGATCATCCGGTTGATCTTCGATTGCTGCATGCGGTAGTACTTCTGCCCGCCGTTGAAAATGGGAACGTTCAGCGTTACTCCAACAATGGTCATGGGATACCAGTCGTGCCCGTCACTGAAATCAAAGAAATCAAACTCATTGCGCTGGGCGGTAAGGTTAAAAGTGCCATAGGCAACAAGGCTGGGGAGGTAGGACATTTTGTGGCGGCGCAACTCCAGCGTATTCAGTCGTAACTGCGATTGCATCAGGGCATATTCGCTTCTTGCGCCGAAATCCGGATTCGGCCCGTCCGGAGTTTCGGGCTGTGGCGAATCCACCGGGTCCAGTTTGTCCTTCAGCTCAATGGGCTGGGTAACATCCATGCCCATCTGGAATTTCAGGAGCGCCTCGGCAATACCGATCAGTTTTCCCACCTTCTCCTGCTCGGTAACCAGGTTGTTGTAAATAACTTCCACACGGTCCACATCAATTTTTTCTACAAAGCCGTTCTGGTGAAGCACACGGGTGTCATCCAGCAGTTTTTTAACTTTTTCCGCATTGGCCTTCAGCAACTCAAGTCTTTCCCTGTTCACCAGCACGGAATAATACGCTTTGCTCACGGCCAGCGCGGTCTCCACCCGTGCACGTTCAAGATTTTTCCGGGCCAGCGAATTGAATTCCGAAGATGCCTGCAGCGCTATCAGATAGTCGGAACTGAACAGCAGCTGCGATACGTTGATGCCCGCATTCGCATTGTATTGCAAACCGAATTTAACGGGGATGTATGTGCCCGGAGGCAGCATGAAAAATTCACCGGGCATCAGCTGCGTGGGAATATCAAGATAATCCTTTATGTCAAAACTCCCGCTGATCTGGGGAAGCCCCATCCCGGTTACTTCTTTTTGCTTCGCCCTGTTAAGCTGCTCTTCCAGCTGGGCGTTCAGTACACTGTACTGATGTGTATAAGCGAATTCTACCGCCTCTTTCAGGGTGAACGCCTGCTGGGCAGTGAGTACGGGTCCGGTGAGTAACAAGATCCAGAGGATCAGCTTCCGTGTGGTCATGTGTTTATTCATCTTCAGCAACCTGCTTGTATTTATTAATGAGTTTGTGTCCTTTCAGCGTGCAGATCCCGTACAGGAAATGTTCCAGCAGGGCAACCTGGATCTCGAGCAAGCTATGTTTGCACGGTGGAAAAACGGCGGGATTAAATCCCATCTCCACCTGCTCGATCCGCATTCTCGCCATAATGTGGGTGTTCACATCCGGCCTCACCGTTCCTTCCGCTTTCCCGTCTTCAATATTTTTTTCAATCACCCCCAGCATAAAGCTGTTCTTGAAATCTGTAAATATCTTCCAGGCTTTGGGATGGTATTTTTGAAGATCATAAAATACGGAGGGATTCATCCGCGAGAACATCTCCGTCATGTGCCGCATGATACCGAAGACCTGTTCGATCATATTGCGGTCCGGACTGCAGATGGTACAGATCTCCTGTTTATCCCAGGTTAGCTTGGCTTCCATCAGCGCCGTAACAATCTCGTCCTTGTCAGAGAACGACTGGTAAATGGTTTTTTTCGACATGCCCAGGTGGTTGGCAATGTCATCCATCGTTACCGAGCGGATCCCGTTCCGGAAGAAGAGTTCCTGCGCCCCATGTAGTATTCTTTCTTTGGTCATATTCCTGCTGACAATGCAAAACTATGGAAACAATAAACACGCGCAGAGTTTCCATAGAAATTTTATTCTCCTGTTAATCAGCAGGTTAATATTAGGTGTTAAAACACGCAAATAAAAAAGGCCTCCTTTTCGGGAGGCCTTAAGCAGGAGGCAGAAGCGGTTTTAGTAGGTGATAACCTTTTTGTATGCATCGGCTTTTCCGTTGGAAACTTCCAGCATATAGATGCCTTTTCCGGAAGCGGAAATGTTGATCTGCCGGTGGTAATTTCCGGAAAAATCTCCCATCTTTTCTTCAAAGACCACCTGTCCGATGGAATTATAAATTCGGATCGTGTAATCGTCTTTCGCCAGGGTTTCAAAGTTCAGTTCAAACTGGCCCTGGCTCGGATTAGGGTAAAGCTGGAAACTTCCGGCGGCAAACAATTCTTCCACCGATGAACAGGTATACACCGTTCCGGTTACGGGTGTACGGCCGGTATTACATACGATATTGGTGTAATTCCAGTCGTAGAAGAAGTAATAGTAACCGGGACTTCCGGCGTTGCTGTTCGTAATGTTCACGCTGGGAGAGGTGTAAGGATACACTGCACCGGAGGAATTCCGGTAGAGGTCTACTAATCCGCGGCATTTAATAAAATAATTGTTTCCGGGATAAATGGGAATATCCAGGATCACCGCTGTGGGAGTAGAAGGTGATGCAGGAATGAATACCGTAGTGTCCTTGTAGAGATTTCCGTTTCCGTCCAGTATCTCAATGGTTCTGTTACCGGCGGAGTTGGAATAAACGGCTACGGTATTGAGTACGATGGGACTTAACACATCAAAGTACTGTCCGCGGATATCGTTGGCTACGAACATGGCGCCCGCTCCCATCGTGTTATTCAGTGGTCCAACCTGTCCGATACTGCCGTTCGGGAACGTTTCATCCACATACCAGGTTGTGGTGGCAGTGATGTTGGGATTATACGTAGGTCCGGTATTCACCTGGTTTCCTCCTCCCGGCGCATCCCACCAGCGAAGTGTTCCGCCGGAACCCGAGGCGGTGAGATTCACAATACCTCCGGGTGAACACACTGAATCACCCACAGTGGTTGGATTCGGATTGGTGCTGGAAGCGATGGTGATGTAATTTGTCTTCGTTTCTGTGTCCGTTCCGTTGGAATTGGAAACCGTAAGTGTTACGGTATAAGTTCCCGGGGTATTGTAATATACCAGCGGGGGATTCTGTCCGTTGAACGACGATGGTGTTCCGCCGGGGAAACTCCAGTTCCAGGACGTGGGAAGGAACGGAGAGTAGTCCGTGAACTGTATGGCAGTACCCGGACAATCAATTAATTTATTAGCGGAGAAATTCGCGATGGGAGCTTCACTGCCGGGAGTATAGAATGATGATTCCCAAACACCGCGTCCGTAAGTGGATGCGCGCAGTTTATTTCCTGCATAGTAGATCTCGATCTGAGTAACCACCACATTGGGGAGTCCTCCGCTGAACGGCTGCCATACGCTCATGGTTCCGTCAACGTAATAAACGCCGGCATCTGTTCCGATGTAAACACCGTCGTTCGTACCGTTATGGTAGGTGATGCAGTTTACCGGAATGTTGGGTAGTCCGCCCGACATATTGGTCCAGGTGGCACCCTGATCGGTGGTTTTTAAAACTTTGAGTGTATTGGTGAAACCCGAGAAAGTAACCCATACTTTGTTCGCATCTGTATTATGGCAGGCAATATAGGAAATGCTGCCGCCGGGAAGTGAGGTAACCTGTGTCCAGCTGCCTCCTCCGTTGGTTGTTTTATAGAGTGCGCCGCCTTTGGCTGCCCATACCACCTGTGTATTGGAAGGTGCAATGGCAATAGCAGAAATGGTGCTGGTTCCGGGAATATTTCCCATCACCGTCCAGTTCTGGCCCCCGTTGGTGCTGCGCCACATATTTACAAATCCGGCATAGAGTGTGCTTCCGGTGGTAGGACTTTCTTTCCAGGGTGTTACCCAGGCTCCTGTTTCCGTGATGCCGGTATTGGCACCCGACCAGGAAGTACCTCCGTTGGTAGAGCGGTTGAGAGATCCGTCGTACTGCGATCCCCACATATTATTATTGTTGAACTGGGAAATGAAACAGAGCATGCCATCGCCTCCCATCACTTCTGCCCAGGAACCGTTGTAGCGGTTCGTTCCGTTATCCTGCCATCCGGTGAGAAGCAGGTTGGCAGTGGTAGCCGACTGACCGAATCCATACATCTGGGAAATAGCCAGATCATTTCCGAGGTCTGTCCATGAACCGCCGCTGTTGGTAGTAACATAAACACCTCCGTCGCAGGCCATGTAATAGGAAGTTCCGCTGACAAAAACAATGTCGTGATAATCTACGTGCGTACCAAAGCCGTTCGAACTCCAGGAGGTTCCGTTATTGGTGGAACGCAGGAACTGTGTTTGTCCGCCAATCACAATTTCACTGGCACTGGTGGGCGAAGCGTCAATGCAGAGGTCGTACCACTGCTGGTTTCCGATATTGGGTGTGCTGGGTTGTGTAAAGCTGGCTCCGCTGTTGGTGGAATAATAGAACCCTTCGGTTCCGTAGTTAGGAGCAGGAAGTCCTGCAATGATATATACCTTGGTAGGATCTGCTTCTGTAACCGCAATCGCCATGCGTGAGCAGTTGGCGGCGGTGGGAAGCGGGCTTCCGGTGATCAGGTTCCAGGTTACTCCGTTATCGGTGGAGCGGTAGAACTGGTTGCCGGCAGCGTAAACCGTATTCGGATCGCCGGGTTTGAATTCCATGTCCTTGAAAGATCCGGTAGTGGAAATGTTCCAGGTTGCTCCGGCATCGGTAGAACGGTAAATGCCTCCGGAAGTGGCCACCAGCAGGATATTGCTGTTGGTGGGATGGATCATCACTTTACTCATCATCCGGATCTGTGAAGTCACAAACGTGAGTCCGGTGGTATTCCAGGTTTGTCCGCCGTCGGTGGACTTAAGAAGTCCCACAGAATAATTATCCCCCGCGTCGCCGTCGCCGGTGGCGAGGTACATAATTTGAGTATTGCTGGGATCAATAGCCACATCGGTACATCCGATCACGAAGGGCAGCTGGTCGGTATTGGTGGTCCAGTTCTGTCCGCCGTTGGTAGATTTCCACAATCCGCCGGAAGGAGAGCCTGTCCAGAGGATCTGGGAATTATTCGGGTCAACCCGGATGAAATTACAACGGCCGTTCCCTCCACCGGAGGGAGTGGTTTGCGGTCCTACAAAAGTCCAATTCCCGGCCTGGAATCCTCCGGTCTGCTGGCGGTAATTTTGCATTTCCATCCACACGGCGGCGGGATTGAAACGTTCGCCGGTAGCAGAAACGCGCGGAGCGTGGAACCATTCCCAGCGTTTGTATTGTTTATATCCTGGAATTTTAACCGGGTCGGAGCCGTTAGCCGAGCGGTAGGTGGAGATGTAATCATTTTTGTACGCGTTGAACGTAGCCTGTACGTCAAAGAAATTCGCGTTGGGGTCCTGCATTTTGCTTACCCAGTCGTGCACCTGCTGAGCCGAGAGGGTGCCGCTTAGGACAACTGCGAAGCAGAACATCGCGAAACGTGAAAGATTTTTCATGGGCTTGATTTTGGTTTTGGTCTTGGTCTTTTTAAGGTTAGTAAATGTAGGGCAAGGATTCGGGAGATGCAAATTCAAAGGCGCCGTTCATCCCAATTGTCTTTAACCTACTGATTGTCAGGGAAGAGTTGTAGAAAGTGGAATGCAATAGAAACCTGAAAACTGCTATATTTGTTTCCCGAAAAAAATGGGGGATTAGCTCAGCTGGCTAGAGCGTTTGCATGGCATGCAAAAGGTCATCGGTTCGACTCCGATATTCTCCACCAAAGAAGGTTTGATCAGATGCCCTTCATTGTATACATCTTGTATTCTGAGTCCTCAGACAAATACTACACTGGTCATACTGAATTTCAGGAAAATAGAATCTTCCGACACAATAATTCCGGTAGCAGATCTACAAAACATGCCAAAGACTGGGAGTTGAAGTATAAGGAGGAGTTTCCAACTCGATCTGAAGCAATGAAGCGTGAGAGGGAAATAAAAAAGAAGAAAAGCAGGAAATATATTGAAAGAATTATCGGCCAAGCTGGCTAGGCGTCCCGCGTGAAACGCGGGAAGGTCATCGGTTCGACTCCGATATTCTCCACAATGAATATGAGTTCAGAGTTACAGCAACTCAAATAGAGTTTATAAAAAAGTGATGAAGAGTAGGATTTTTTTAAACAAGGAATTCCCGGTGAATGCCAGAGCGCCCCGAGACATCGGGGAGGTCATCGGTATTCTTCACACAAATTGAAAGGGTACAATATGATTTTTTGTTTTTGCACTAATGAAGATATGACTGTTTCTTTGGCGCGGGGTTTTTTTACTGCCAATTAAGCATGTTGCAATTTTCTTCCTGACCCGGGGAACCGAACAGGGCATGTTCTTCGATGAATCCTTCTTTTTACAGCCTTAACTTCCCACCTATTTACCTGATTATTAGGGTAGTTTCTTTAAAAATTTGTACATTTGCGCCCCATGACCCGGAAGGTATTTACGGCACCGGCTGTTATTATCACATTGATAGTTAGCATCTTAGTTCCCTCCTGTGTCAGCCGCAAGGATGTAGCCTACTTTCAGCCGAAAGAGCACTCCGGAGATTCGGAAAAAACAACGGTTCAAACGCAGTTCGTACATAAGCTCGGAAGCGGGGATATTCTCGGCATCATGGTGGCTTCCTTAAGCCCCGAAGCCAGCGCTTTATTCAATCCCTTCCCGGCAGTACTCAATAGCACAATGAACCAGACCAACCAAACCAATGCCCCTGCGGCTGCCACAGGATACATGGTAGACCTGGAGGGAAATATTACCATCCCGCTCATCGGTAAACTCAACGTGAAAGGATACACCACCGCTCAGCTTACCGATACACTGAGCATTAAACTGATCAAGTATCTGAAAGAACCTACAGTGAGTGTTCGCGTGCTGAATTTCCGCGTTTCTATTATGGGAGAGGTCAACCGCCCTTCTGTTTATACTATTCCCAACGAAAAGATTACCCTTCCGGAAGCCCTGAGCCTGGCGGGTGATCTCACCATCTACGGGAACCGGAAGAACATCCTGGTTATACGTGAGGTGAACGGACAAAGAGAATTTGCACGTATAGACCTCACCAAAAGAGATTTTTTTAATTCGCCGTATTATTATCTGCAGAGCAACGACCTTGTGTATGTAGAACCCGGCAAGGGAAAGTATAATTCTACCGACCGTACGGTTCAGCTGGCACCCATTGTGATCAGCAGTTTAACCCTGATGACCCTTATTTATTCTGCTTTTGTACGATGAGCAACGGAACCGGACCAGCTATTGATCCCCGCTTCCAGGGCGAACGGGAAGAGGAACCGGTGAACCTCCGCGAGCTGGTGTTCAGGTACCTGGCCTATTGGAAATGGTTTGTGGTATCAGTGATCGCCTGTGTTTTCTGCGGATATGTTTACCTCCGATATTCTCCCGTGAAATACAGCATTAAGGCCTCCATCCTGGTAAAAGATGAGAAGAAAGGCATAGGGCAGGATGCTATGCTGAAGGAACTGGACATTTTCGGATCCAATAAAGTAGTGGAAAATGAAATGGAGATCTTGCGCTCCTTTACACTGATGTCTAAAGTAGTTCATGACCTGAACCTGAATATACGGTATTACTCAAAAAAGAAGGTAAAGGACTCTGAGATCTATAATAACTGTCCTGTGCTGGTGGAGTTGGTGGGAGATTCAGGTGATGGATTTATAGAACCGATTCATCTGCATATTGTGGGCGGAAAAACCGTGGAGTTGGATGGTAAACCGGTAGAGCTGAACAAAGAAATAAAGCTGCCCGAAGGAATCATAAAGATCAATCTTACAGGAAAGGATGTTACGGCGGAAGATATTGTTGTTCGGATACAGTCCGAAGAAAGCATGACCGAAGCCCTCTTGCTGGAATTAAAAGTAGAACCCAGCAGCAAGATGTCCACCGTGCTGATGATGAGTATTGAGGATAATATGTCACAACGGGGAGTAGAGGTGCTGGATTACCTCATTAAAGCTTACAACGAGGCCTCCCTGGAGGATAAAAACAAAGTGGCCTCCAACACCCTGGTATTTATTGAAGAACGTTTGCGCCTGCTCAGCGGAGATCTGAACAAGGTAGAGCAGAGCGTGGAGGAGTTTAAATCCAAAGAAGGCATCACCAATATATCGGAGGAGGGCCGCTTGTTTTTACAGAGCGTGCAGGAAAACGATATGCAGATCTCCCAGGCAAAAATTCAACTGAGTGTTCTGAACAGTGTGGCGGAGTATGTGAAGAAGAAGGACAACCAGCCGGGCACTGTTCCTGCCACGCTGGGCATCTCGGATCCTACGCTGCTGAGCCTGATCGCGCAGTTATCGCAAACGGAGCTGCAGCGGGAGCGGACCCTGAAATTAACAAGAGAGGACAATCCCCTGGTGCTGGCGCTGGACGATCAGATCCGCATGCTGAAGAAGAGCATCCTGGAAAATATTGAAACATTAAGAAAAAACATCAATCTCACCCTGGAGCAGTTGGGGAACCAGAATGCGAAACTGGAGAGTTTCATCCGCAGCATCCCTGGCAAGGAGCGGATACTTGTGGACATTACACGCCAGCAGGCCATCAAGAACAACCTGTATATTTTTCTTCTGGAGAAGCGGGAAGAAACCGCCTTGTCTTTTGCATCTGCAGTATCGGACAGCAGAACCATTGATTCCGCGCGCAGCACCTCGCTGCCGGTAAAGCCGGTTCGCAAGGTGGTGTATCTCCTGTCCTTTGTACTGGGACTCGCATTGCCTTTCGGCGCCATTTACATTTCGGATCTGTTCAACGACAAAGTGCGGAGCCGTGAGGATATTGCAAGGGCCACGCATGCGCCGGTGATAGGTGAGATCTCCTTTGCAAAGGATGCGGAGGGTATTATTGTAGATCCGAAGAGCCGCACGGCGGTGGTGGAGCAAATAAGGGCATTGCGCACGAATCTGGCCTTTTCAGGTGCCGGGAGCAAAGTGCAGAGCATACTGTTCACCTCCGGCATGAGCGGGGAGGGCAAGTCTTTCATCTCTTTAAACCTGGGCGCGGGCCTGGCCATGACGGGGAAGAAGACAGTGATATTAGAGCTGGACATGCGGAGGCCGAAGATCCACAGAAGCCTGAATTTAAGTGCAGAGAAGGGCCTGAGCAATTACCTGATTGGTGCGGCGCATGCGGAGGAGATTATTCAGCAGGTGCCGGGGCACGAGAACTTCTATATGATCCCCTGCGGACCGGTGCCCCCAAATCCGGTAGAGATACTGCTGAACGGCAAGATAGAGGAGCTGATAGAGGAGTTGCGCAGGAAGTTCGATTACATCATTATAGATACACCGCCCATTGGCATTGTAACGGATGCGCAGATTCTGGCAAAGAGTGCAGACGTAACCATTTACGTTTTACGTCACAATTACACACCCAAATCGAACCTGCTTATGCTGGAAGAGCTCTACCGGGGACAGAAATTTCACAACCTGCATTTAGTCTTTAATGCCATCAAAGAGGGCTCAAGATATGGGTATAAGTATGGGTATGGATATGGATATGGTGGATATGGGGTTGACGAAAAGCAGAAATCTTAGCAATTCGTTCTCAATGAAAGAGGACACAGAGAAGTTATAGTAAAGTGTAAAGCGAAACTTTATCATGAACCTTTCCTATTTGTTGGGTAACTATAAGGATGCCGGGTATTACTTTTTAGGAACTATGGTTCAGGTGTGTTTTTCATTCCTTGTGCAACCTGTATATTCTTCATATCTCTCAGCAGAAGATTTTGGCATCCTAGGCTTCTTTGATTCGTTAAAGGGCCTGTTATTACCCATTTTTATTTTCGGGATGCCTCAAGTGTTTCTAATGAAATATTATAATAATTCCGCACAAGAGAACCGAGTAATCTTCAAGAACATGATTTTTTTCTATTTTTTTGGTTCTCTGGTGTTATCTGCCATTGTATTTCCAGCGTGTTATTCGTACTTCGATTTGACTGCCGTTGGAATTCCCTTCTTACCTTATATTGTTTTTATGTTGCTTTCTATCATCTTTGATAACATAAAAATGATGATTTTGTTGCATTACCGAATCGAAAAGAAATCTTCTAAATATTTTCTCTTCTCGGTAGTATTTACCGCATTTAATTTTGCTCTAGGTTTGTTATTTGTTGCGGAGTTTGAATGGGGCATCTTAGGAAGATTTGCTGCGCCTCTTGTCACAAACCTTTTGATGCTTCCAATTTGCTTGATTGCCATTAAGCAATGGACGGCAGGGCAAATTGATTATCAAATTATTCTCAGACTTTTCAAGTATGCCATTCCGTTAGTTTTATCTGGGGTTGCTTTTGTGATTCTTCCAAACATGGATCGAATTTTTTTAGAGACTGAAAATGATCTTAATGAGCTGGGGCTGTATAGTTTAGCAATTACGATAACAAATATGTTTAACCTTGGGATATCAAGTTTACAGAATGCATTTGAGCCGGATATTTTTAAGGCGGCAAATTCGAGAGAGGGAGGGGCAATTCTGAGAATATTTGGATACACATTTATACCCAGTATTATCGGGATGGGCATTTTTATTATTTTCTCTAGCGAAATTATAGGATACCTTACTAGTCAGAGATATTTGGGAGCGGTGAAATACGCAAATCTGTTAATTGTGGGGGTGCTGATAATGAGCATTTTTTACTTTTTTGACAAGACTATTTTGGCATTGCAAAACAGAAGGGCAAGTTTGTTTAATAATCTGGCCGGAGCAGCTTTAGGCCTTCTCGTGTATTATTTTTTTATTAGTAGGTATCATTTTTTGGGAGCAGCGCTGGCAAAAATCTTCATCGGTGTGTTTATGAGCATCTTTTCGGGGTTAATTGTATATCTGCAACTTAGCCATCGTTGATTGTGGAAACTGCTGTACTCTTATTAACATATAATCGGCCTATTTACACAGAACGGTTATTTGAAGTGCTTAGGAAACACGAGATTCGGGATCTATTTGTTTTTAATGATGGCCCTAAGGGTGATTCGATGGAGGATAGGAAAGCTCGGGAGGAAATTATCCGCTTAGTAGCGACATGTGATTGGGAGTGTAATATCAGATGGTATTTGCCCGAAAGGAACATGGGTTGTGGTGAGGGAGTTTCGTCAGCAATAGACTGGGCATTCAACTTCACTGAGGAATTAATAATATTAGAGGATGATTGTATCCCCAACGATTCGTTTTTCAACTATTGTAGAACAATGTTGGAAATGTTTAAACATGATGAAATCGTAATGCATATTTCCGGTTCGCGATGGTCCGAAGATTACAGGAATGTTCAGGACTTTTATTTTTTTAGCAAATACGCACATGTTTGGGGGTGGGCAACATGGAAGCGCGCTTGGAAACTTTATGATTACAAACTTCGATCATGGAGTGAAATGGATGAATCAAATTTTAAAGCAAAATTTTTCAAAGATGAATATAGATATTGGCAAAGTATATGGGACATGCTAATTGGGGGATCTGAGAACATTAATACCTGGGACTATCAATGGCAATTTTGCATTCATAAATATGGTGGTATTTGTGTGACTCCTGAGGTGAACTTGATATCAAATATTGGCACGGAGGGAACGCATACAACGGAGGGCCGAGATCTCTCATATTATAATCGAGCCACATTTCGATTAGAGTTCCCTAGTTGTATACCCAAATATCAATTGGAGAATAATAACTTCTTTGACAGACACCATTTTAATAAGCATATCAATAAACGAAAAACTTTAGCGAAACGAATAAATAATAAGTTGAGGAGGTTTATTAGAAGGAAATTTAAAAGCCTTATTGGAGTGAGAAATTTAAGCGATGTGAATGAACTGCCTTTGCAAAACAGGCGATCAAAATGATGTTAATTTAACCTAACTCTCTTACTAATACTGTCCAGCGAATCCGAAGCGAAGACAAGAACGAGACAAATGTGGGGCGAGTGGTTATTGATAGCAAATATTGTCAATGATGAGAATTCTTTGGTTTACAAACACACCTTGTTCATATTATGAAGGCATGGAGACATCTTCAGGCTCCGGGGGATGGATGACTTCATTAGAGAAGGAAATCAAGAATCAAAAGGGAATACAGCTGGGAGTATGTTTTATCTCCCGCAAGCAGGAAAGTTATAAAAGAGTAGATAGCGTACAGTATTTCCCCATCAGAGATGGTTATTCTGGTACTAAGATCGGCCGTTGGTTGGTTAGAAGATTTGATCTGGAGAATGATAGCTATATCCTTGAGCGGGCTATGGAAGTTATAAATGAGTTTCATCCGGATATTATTCATGTGCACGGAACTGAAAATTGTTTCGGCTTGCTACGAGCGCGATGCAAGATTCCAATGGTTATTTCAATCCAGGGAGTACTGAATGAATTGTTACCCGTATTTCTGGGTGATGTTGCAGCAAAGAAGCTAAGAGCATTATCAAAGATAAAGAATCAACTTCTCGTAAATGACATTCTAAGTCGTTGGCGTAAATTTAAGCGTAACTCTTATAGGGAAAGGCGAATATTTTCTTTTAATAAGTACTATATCGGCCGGACTGAGTATGACCGGAGCCTGGTCAACAGCTATTCTCCCGGAGCATTTTATTTTCATGGAGAGGAGTTGTTGCGTCCGGTATTTTATATGAAGTCATCTGAAAGAATTGCGCCGCTGAAGAGGCTGGTATTGTGTACTATTATTGGTGATAATTTGTATAAGGGCTATGATAGAATATTGAAGATGGCAAAAATATTGAAGGATCGTAATATCAAGTTTGAGTGGAGAGTAATTGGAGTTAGTGAGAAATCTGAGAGTGTTTATGTCACAGAGAAATATTTTAAACTTGCTCATTCTGAGCTGAATATTCAGCTACTCGGTTCGCAGACAGATCGGGAAATTGCTAGTCAACTCTCGGAGGCAATGGTGTACTGTCATAGCAGTTATTTAGAAAACAGCTCTAATGCATTATGTGAGGCACAAATATCGGGCCTTCCGGTTATCGCATTTGATAATGGCGGATCTTCTTCCATCATTACTAACGGAACTGACGGAATACTAGTCAGAGAGGGAGACTGTAAGTTATTTGCGGAAGAGATAGTTAGATTGTCCGAGGACGAGAACAGGTGTAAATCACTGGCAATGATGGCACAAAGGCGGGCAATGGAAAGGCATAATAGGACTCGAGTTGCACATGAATATATCGGGATATATAATAATATTAGAGTTAGTCAAAGTGATTTGGATTAAAGAAAAGGTTTGTAAGACAATTTTGATTAATTCAGGTTGAATTACCCTATTCTAATTAGTGTGAACTGAAAGAAGTTGGATTTGATTTACACGTGTATTACCCGTGTTTTAGAAAATTTAAAATATAGAAAATGATAGTTCTGGGAGTACATCAGGGACATGATTCATCAGCCGCTATAGTTAAGGATGGTCAAATAGTAGCAGATGTTCAGGAGGAAAGATTCGCAAGGGTTAAACATTCGGCAAATGCTCCGATTCATGCCATTAATTATTGTTTACGACATGCCGGATTGAAAGATATAAACGAAATAGATTGTATCAGCGTTGCAGCTGACACCTGTTCTGTGGAACTTATTCGATTATTTGGATTAAAGGAGAATAGCAGCAAAGTAAATGAGATGGCAAAGCGAATCGGAAGAAGGATTTTACGAATGCCACCTAGATTATCTGAGTTAAAGCCACCTTTATATTTTTCATCATTTAGAATTATTGAAGCTGAAAAGATTAAAAATTACAATCACCATTTAGCTCATGCAGCTAGTGCTTACTTTACAAGAAATAATGCCAAGAAGTGTCTGATATTTACTGTGGATGGCGCAGGGGATAGAATATGTACCGCAATATGGCAGGGGGAAGGCAACGAAATTAAATTGTTGAAGTGCTATGATAAAGAGGCAGCTATTGGCTGGGCATATAGTATTGTCACAGAGGGCTTGCACTGGATCCATGGGGATGGAGAAGGGAAAACCATGGGACTGGCGCCGTATGGAAATTTTGAGTTATGCGAAGGCATACTTGATGATTATTTCCCACAATTTGAGAATGAGAGATTGA
Organism: Bacteroidia bacterium; assembly: GCA_020852255.1. Taxonomy (NCBI): domain Bacteria; kingdom Pseudomonadati; phylum Bacteroidota; class Bacteroidia; species Bacteroidia bacterium. Next base: position 44,970 of record JADZBD010000021.1, read on the forward strand.
TCAAACCCTCAAAATTGGGAAAATCATATTATTGGAGTGAAAGCGGATCAATGCAATTTCATTTGGATGAAGCATACGAGGCTGAGAAATTAATTTTGAAATACGGGAGGGAGAATGTTGCCGCAGAAGCGCAGCGCAAATTGGAGGAGTGCGTTATGCATTTGGTGTATGGCTGGGTTAAGAAAACAGGCATTAACAGAATTGCATTCGCAGGAGGAGTCATGCTGAATGTGAAGTTAAATCAAAGAATTTGGAACAGCCGGCGTGATTTAATTGTAGAGCAGCATGTATACCCTAATCCGGGTGATTCTGGGCTCGCGGTAGGCGCAGCATTTCTTGAATATTACCGGCATCATAAGTTTAACGGCTATAAATTCGACAATCTTTATTTAGGGCCTGAGTACAGTAATGAGGAAATTGAGAAAGTACTTAAAATTAGAAAGGTAAAATATACTTTTGTAGATAATCCGGCGAAGCTAGGTGCTGAACTGCTTGCAAAGGATCAGATTATTGCATGGTTTCAGGGCAGAATGGAGAGCGGTCCACGCGCACTCGGTAACAGGTCTATTTTAATGAGTCCTTTAAAAGCTGCGAACAAGGATATAATAAATGCTTCGGTAAAGTTCAGGGAAGGTTTCAGGCCGTTTTGCCCCTCATTAACTTATGAAAGCAGGCATGAATACCTTAAAGACTATAAAGATGAATTTTTTATGATTACCTCATATGATGTTACTGACCATAAAAGGGAGAAGATACCTGCGGTTGTTCACGTGGATGGCACCTTGCGTCCTCAAATGGTGCAGAAAGAGACGAATCCAAGGTACTGGGAATTGATTAATGAATTCGGCAAGTTAACCGGGGAGACAATCGTACTTAACTCCTCATTTAATGTGATGGGAGAGTCCATTGTGAATACTCCACAGGAGGCAATCAGATGTTTTTATGATTCGGGGGTTGATGCATTAATTATAGGGAATTATTATTTAAAAAAGGGGGATCATTAGAATTTTATAAAAGGGGAAGAGTTGGGCGATCTGGAGTGGAAACCAAGCAAAAAGATTGAAAAGATTTCCTAAATATAATTGATTGACTAGAAAAACTAAATGGGGCCTAAATGTTAAGAACATAGGCATCAACGTTTCTTTGATTGCGTCATATCTTTTATTTGGCTATATATTTAGAGATTTTATTGCTATTTTCTCTTCGATCATTTTTATATTTCTATTAATAACAAAAAAGACAGAGTATTTACTTTTATTTCTTGGAATTGTTTTTTGCTGTGTCAATTTCTTTGTTGGGCAGAATTACATTCAGGAATCAACACTTACAAAAGTGTTAATAAATCCGAAATTATTTCTTTTTATTGTATTGATCGCCAAAAGCAGGGTAGGTTGGTATGTCAGACGTTTTGATAAAATGCTATTGGCATGGACGTTTATTCATATTACAATAGTAACATTAAGTGATGTATACAATGATAAGATAAATTTAAATGTTCTTTTGCAACCAGCTGCCGTATACGCTTTTTTGATACTAAGAAATATTCATATCGAGAACAAGACAGGTAAGGTAATTGATTTTTTAGTTGCAGTCGGTATTATTCAGATTGTTATATCATTCATGCAGTTTAGCGAAATTATTGACGCCCCAATGACTATAATGGAAGATGGTGAAGGATATTTCTTATGGACTGCCGGCTTAGACGATGCAGCATCCGGCACTTTTGGTGCAGCCTGTTCAAGTCTTACTTCTTGGTTTTGTTCAGCGTTGTTTTTAACTTTATTGGCGATTGGAATAACTATATCGAATCATATAACTGTTTGGATTGGATTATTTTTTCTAATGCATTATGCTTTTATAGATTCGAAAACAGCACTTGGTGTTTCTATTGCTATGACGGTATTCTTCATCATTAGGTTGATTAGAAAAGGAAATTTGAAGCATAGGTATTATTTTGTCATTCCGACAGTAATTATTGGTATTGCAATAATGTCCTATGCGATTGATAAGTATTATACAAGTATAGGAACAAAAGAAGATTATAAGGAATTGGTCACAAAATCAATCTCGGGAGTCACTCAACACTACAAGGAATGGGGCAAAATTGTTGGATTCGTGAATATTACTGAAGAACATCTTCGAGAGGATCCAATGAAGATATTATTAGGATATGGTCGCGGTAATTATAGATACAATGGAAATATGGGAAGGATAGAAGCAATGGATACCCCAGTCATGCAGTATAGTAATTTTACTCGAAGCAGATCTTCTCTGATTTCATCATACGCACAGATTGGTATTTGTGGATTAATAAGCAATATTTTTCTTCTGATTTTAGTTATTCGTTATATTAAATCTATGAAATTCCATACATATTATGGTGCGAGCTTTCTTATTGTTTTCCCTGTGATAATTATCAGTACAATTATATTTATGTTTCTTTACTCCGGAATACAATTCAACGATATCTTTTTTGTTTATTTTCTTTGCCTTGCAGGTTCAGTTTGTGGCGATGAATTAAATCGAGCAAAGGCTTTTTAATTTAGAACGATTGAGAAATAATACAGAGAAATGAATTTAGTCTAGATAGAAGATATGATATATTTTTGTATTCCTGTTCATAATAGAGTTGAATTCACACTCAATTGTCTTGAGAGTATCTATAAATATTGCAGCGTGCCATTTCTTGTCGTTATTTGTGACGATGGTTCTACTGATGAAACACTGAGAAAAGTTAAGTTAAATCATAGTGATGTTATTGTATTGGAAGGTGATGGTAATTTATGGTGGACAGGAGGAATAAATAGATGTATTTCATACATTTTAGAATTAGATAATATTGACTTTGATCGAGATTATATATTCACATTCAATAATGATGCGTTATTGCTTCCTGAAACAATACCGAATTTACTTCAGCATTTGAAAAAGTATCCTTATGCAATCATTGGGTGTGTGAATTTATTTGCAAATAGTAGTAATAAAATTGAACCATCAGCAATCGTCAAGCGGAGAAAATGGGGGTTGAATAGATTGAGCCAAAAGCATCAATGGGGAGAGTTATTTTATACCAGTGAGAATCTTTTAGAAGTTGAGGCTCTTTCGGGTAAGGGAGTTATTATTCCAGTTTCTGTTTTCAAAAACCATGGATTATATAATCAGGAAATGTTGCCACATTATCATGCTGATACTGAATTTACAATCAGGATGAGAAGGCATAATATAAGAGTATTTTTGTCACTAACTGCTTGTATTAAGTCATTTCAACATGAAACTGGTTTATCATTTGCAGGGGACACTCCTAGCTTCATTATGTTTCTGAGAAGCTTCTTCAGCATTAAATCAACACGGCATTTACGTTCTATATATAATTGGAACAAATTGATATACGGAAATGGGTTTATACTCTGGTTTTTTCTTCAACTGGTAGGGATATTTAAGGGGTATATTATAAGAAGGGTTCGAAATCGTTAAAATATGTAAGATGGTATATATATGCATTCCCGTACATAATCGAATCGAATATACTTTAGAATGTATCTCCAGTATTAGAGCCAAAGCTAAAGTCTGTTTTACTATTGTAATATGCGATGATGGGTCAACGGATGGAACCTCTAATATATTAAGGGAGAATTTTCCTGAAGGTGTTTTATTAAATGGGGATGGTAAATTGTGGTGGACAGGAGGAATGAATCGATGTGTTGAGTATGTGCTTGAGCATTCTCTTGATACAGCGGATGTTGTATTTTCGATGAATAATGATGCAGTGATTGACGATAGAACATTCAGCTCTTTATTGGATGCACACCATAAGTCGCCCAAAGCAATCATAGGTTGTGTTAACCTCTTCTATAATGAACGAACAAAAATTGAACCTTCCGCTACACGGAAAACTCGAAGGCTTGGAATTCCCTTTTATCTGATCTACAATAAATGGGGAGAAGATGTGAGAAAGTACCAAGGCTTGCATGCGGTTCATGGACTATCTGGAAAGGGGGTTCTGATTCCAATCAGTGTTTTTAGAAAAATCGGTTTGTATAACCAAGAGAAATTGCCACATTATCACGCTGATACGGAATTTACAATCCGGGCCACTAATGTCGGGATTCCAGTATATATTAGTTATGAATCTCGGGTGTATTCACATCAAAAAGATACGGGCTTGGCTTCAAAGGCAAATAAGCCAGAAATTGGTGTTTTTGTTCGCAGTTTTTCCAATATAAAGTCAACACGTCACTTAAGAAGCCTTTCGAATTCTTGTAAGCTAATATATGGACCTGTATGGCATCGATTTTATTTCTTTGCACATCTGGCAGCTATCTTAGTCGGATTTGGACAGCGGTATTGGAAATATAAATTATCCATAGATGGACGTCATCAGAAACCTGAGGCAGTATGAGGATTCTGATCTCACATTATTCAATTGTTGACCAAAGTGGGTTTGGAAGAACCTTTATGTTAGCAAGAGAATTGGTGAGATTGGATCACCAAGTAACCCTACTAACATCTTTAAGCTCTTTTAGTTACCTCTTTCGACTTTTCAAAGTAGAGGAGCGAGAAGGCGTCAAGATAATTGCCTTCAATGACATCGTGCCTAACTCTATGAGAAGACTTGGATTTGGTGTTCTTGTTCCAATGCTCAAGTTTTTATATTCCGTTACTAATTCGTTTGATATTTTTCATACAGATTCAGGTCATCGTCCTTCCGGTGGCCTTCCGTTTTTGTTTCGAAAAGTTTTCCGTTCCACTGTTTATAGTTCAGAGTGGTGGGACTATTTCGGGAAGGGTGGACTTTATGATACCAGGAAGGGGTTAAAAAAGATATTTATTGGAGGACACGATCTCAGATTTGAGGCATACGATAAAAGAAAAGCTGATGGGCTTGTTTGTCTCTCCTATGCAATGAGGGAGCGTGCCATCAATCTTGGGATTGATGCCGCTAAAATAATTGTTTTGCACGGTGGTGCAGATGTTCGAGGAATTTCTTTTTCCCCAGAGTCAGACCTTAGGCAAGATTTCAAGATTTCTTCGGAAACCCTAGTTTTTGGCTTTGTTGGAATGGATGATCTGGAGTTTGAAGATGTTTCGCTTTTTTTGGACGTCATACAAGAAGTGGCACAGGAAGAACGTAAGGAAATAGCCTTTCTAACTACGGGCGAAAAGATCAATTTTGAGCATAAGGGATTAAGTATGGGAGCTTTAAGAATATTGAATTTTGGATGGGTTGGTTATGAGAAGCTCTCTGAAATATTGGAAATGGCGGACTTTTTTATTCTAACGCAGACCAATAGCTTGAATAATAGTTTGAGATGGCCCAATAAAATTGGAGATTACTTTGCTGCTGGTAGACCAGTGATTGCGAATGATTATGGAGAGATCAGTACGTTGATTCGTGATTTTCCTTCAGGGTTCATATTGACAGATCTTGATAGGGTAGAACTTAAGCGTGTGATACAGTATTGTTTAGGGAATCGGTTCGATCTCTCTAGGAGAATCAGTATTCGAGCATATGCCGAGAACTCTATGAGTTGGAGCATAAGAGCAAGGACCCTGTTAGAATATTTTATTTCGATAGCTTCTCATAGATAGATCCGGGTAGAAAATGAATAATAGCGACTTACAACAGAGCCTTCAAAATTCAATGAGTGGTTTCTTGCTGTGGAAGGAGAGGTATGGTGATACTTCATTTGATCGATATGATTTTTGGGCTTCCCGGATTGGAAAAATTTCAAAGAGACTTTTTTATCGAAACAAGTATTTGGGTCTTCCCTTTGCCGGATTAGGTTTCTTTCTGGAGAATATTACTCCTAGAGTGCAGGCGATTTTTTCAAATCGTAATCATCAACCGATAGGAGACGCACATTATGCAATTGGATTTCTGAATTTATATTCCATTCGGAAGGAAGAGAAGTATCTTAAAGAAGCTGAACATTATCTGACAATTTTGTTAGAATCAAAGATTACAAAGTTCGGTGGCTTTGGCTGGGGCTACACTTTTGGTTGGCAACAATCAAAGGACAATTACTGGCCCGCGGGGACACCTTTCAATACTGTTACGCCCTATGTTTATTGGGCTTTTAAGAATCATTATGAACTTACTCTATCGGAAAGTAGCCTGGAAATCATGGCTGAAATAGCTCGTTTTACCTGTATTGGCGTTAACAAGATGACTTTGCCAAATGGGTCGACATCTAGTAGTTACAGCCCGATTAGTAAAGATTACGTGGTAAATGCAAACGCATACAGGGCGGCAGTGTTGCTTGATGCATATGAGTTATTTAAGGTCAAGGAATACAAGTCTGAGGCGGAAGAAAACCTTGATTTTATTCTGCAAGCTCAACAGAGGAGCGGGGCCTGGTACTACGACATGAACCCTGACGTGAGCTCTTTCATAGACTATTTCCATACTTGTTTTGTTCTTAAAAACCTGGTGATTTGTAACAAATATTTGCCTTCAGAGCGGATAGTACGTGCAGTAACTTTAGGGTATGCGTATTTTCTAAGGGAGTTACATTACGATAATGGTCGGCCTAAACCATATTCAAAGCAAAAGTATCTGAAATTTAGAAAATATGAGATGTACGATTATGCTGAAGGTATTTCATTAGGGATACTTATGGAGCCTATTATACCGGGATCTCTGAAGAGAGCTGAGTGGCTTGCGCAGGACTTAATTTCAAATTTTCAACTTCAGGATGGGCATTTTGTAACTAGGGTTTCCACATTCGGTACGAGGAACACCGTTCCATATCATCGATGGCCGCAAGCTCAGTTGTTCAGCTCTCTTTCTTACCTTGATAAAAAATTGGTATGTGTGGATTAGCAGGAATTCTGAATTTAGACGAGACCCTCGCAAGCAGGACTGAATTGGAATTACTAATGAGGGGAATAGCTCATCGTGGACCCGATGACTCTGGTGTTTTTGTTTCTGATAATGTTGGCCTTGGTTTTGTTAGGTTAAGCATAATTGATCTGTCGGCTCTGGGTCATCAACCTATGTTTAGTGAGGATGGTGATTTAGTATTATTGTTCAATGGAGAGATTTTCAACTACCTTGAATTGAAGGTCGAGTTAGAATTGAGGGGGGTAAAGTTTCGAACCAAAACAGATTCTGAAGTATTGCTGAAGGCTTATATACATTGGGGGGAGGAATGTCTGGATAAATTTAATGGAATGTGGTCGTTTGTTATTTATTCTATTAAACGTAAATATTTATTTGCAGCTCGTGACAGATTCGGTGTTAAGCCATTCTATTATTATTTCAGTAAGAAGAAGTTTGTTTTTTGTTCTGAAATTCCTCCGATACTAAAGGTAGTAAAGACTCCTATAGTCGCAAATGATCAAATAATATATGACTATTTGGTGCATAGTCGCACGGATCATACTGAGCGAACATTTTTTTCTGAGATTCAAAAGCTTCAACATGGAGAAAAACTGATTATTGAGGGCGGGGTAGTTTCCATTAGAAAATGGTATGACTTGGAAAGGGCTGTTAAAGATGCAAGGGGATTTAGCAACGATTCCGAATACCTGGAATCGCTTACTTCATCCATTCAATTAAGACTTAAAAGTGATGTACCCGTGGGAGTTTGTTTAAGTGGCGGTCTCGACTCTTCTTCAATAGTTTCAATTATTGTTTCAAAACTTAGGAAAGATGATCTGAGCACCTTTTCTGCTATTTATAACCAAGGTGATGTAGGCAATGAAAGTGAATACATTAATGAATACAGAAATATTGTAAAATCAATGTTTTTTACCAGCCCCGGGAGTACAAGTTTGCTTAGGGATGCCGGTTTATTTATTAAGGCTCATGGGGAGCCTGTTCCAACTACAGGTCCCTATGCTCAGTATAAAGTAATGGAGTTAGCAAGGAAACATGTCATCGTGACGCTAGATGGACAAGGAGCGGATGAAACACTTGGGGGTTACCATTATTTCTATGGATATTATTTTAGGGAATTGTTTCTAAGATTAAGATTATTTAGTTTGTTCAGGGAGATAGGTAGTTATATTTCTAAGCATAAAAGTTTAAAGGGCTTAAAAGCATTTATTTTCTTTTTTCTCCCAGGAACGATTAAGACAGGTTTTTTGTTGAAAAGGGCTAATTGGGTCAAAGCCTCCTTCTCAAAAAAGTATTGTGGAAGTAATGTTTTGGTTGACAAGTTGTATAGTGCAAGTTCACTTCGAAAGGCACTTCTTTATCATTTTGAATATAAACTTGAGCACTTACTAAAGTGGGAGGATCGAAATTCCATGGTTTTTTCGATAGAGGCTCGAGTCCCATTTCTTGACTATAGACTTGTCGAGCGAACCCTTGCTACCGCTCCCGATCTCATTATTAGAAATGGAACAACAAAATTTATCCTAAGAGAGGCTTTAATTGGTTTGCTACCTGAAAAAATCAGACAGAGACGTGATAAGATCGGATTCGGATCACCATCAGATGAGTGGTTCAGGAGTTCTGAGTGGAAGGAATTTATCTATAATCTTCTTGCAAGTGAATCTTTTAGTTCTAGAGGCTATATTTGTAATAAAAAGGCACTACTACTATATTCAAAGCACTTAGAAGGAAGAATCAATATTGCAAACGATATTTGGAAATGGATTAATCTCGAACTTTGGTTTAGAGAATTTATCGATCCTTTCGCTGAACGCAAAAAGGTAAATGATGAGTGAGCCTAGGCTTTTTGGATATGTATTATACCGAGAATCTCGGGATCAACTTCTGAATGAAATTGATATGCGAATTTCAGATAGCCGGTTCTCGGCAATTATTTCCTTAAATACGCTTAAGCTGTATCTCGGAGAGAAGAATCCTGAATTAAAAGATTGTTTTGACTCAGGCACGCACATTATTCCGGATGGTCAGTCAATGGTAATAGCTGATTATTTGATTAATTGTAAAAGAATTTCTGCCATCTCTGGAGCAGAGCTTATGGTTGCTTTAATAGCAAGGGCTGAAATGATGAAGTATAGGTTATTTTTTCTTGGGGCAGAGGAGAGCTTGCTACTTAAAGTAAGGAATAAACTCAAGTTAGAGTTTCCATGGCTTTATCTCAATTCCATGTTTCAACATGGATTTTATAAAATCGAAGATGAAGCGGAGGTAATAGAGCGAATAGCTAAAGCTAGCCCAGATATTTTATTCGTAGCTTTCGGATCTCCTCGAAAGGAAAGATTTATTATTACGAATCAATCTAGGCTTAATACTAAGGTATTAATGGGAGTAGGCGGAAGTTATGAGTATTTCGTGGGAGAGATAAAATTGGGGACAATTGCAAAGCGATTGGGTTTAAGATGGTTTGTACGATTAATTAACGATCCAAGAAGATTGTTTATAAGGTATTTTAAATGTAATTCGTATTATATTTTCGCAGTCATAAGGGAACTCTTCTTTAGAGTAACTCGCTGAGACGTCCATATATATCGAAGACGCGAATAATTTTTCCTTACCTTTACACCCATGCTGGCAGCCATTGAAAAAGAGAGTGGCTATGAGGTGGATACGTTTCTTCGGGTTCACTTTAGAGAGGATATTTCCCATTCCGCACAACTCAGAACGAATAACTCATTTACGGTTGCCCAAATAGAAGGCAACTGCAATTCTATCGTCAACCTGAACCGTGTAAATGACTGCCGTTTCATAAATAAAATGTTCGAGGCGGTAAATGAAAAGCTATCGCTGGGCGGTCTCTATGCAGGATGCTTTGAGAATTATTCAAACAGGAGAAAGCGAAAAGGAATAAATAAGATTCCCGTATTGAGGGGGATCTATTTCTTTAACGAGTTTTTATTCATGCGCGTTTGTCCCAAAGTATGGGGACTCAAAAAGATTTACTTTCTTTTAACAAAGGGTCGTAGCCGTCTGCTCTCCAAAGCGGAGGTGCTGGGTCGCCTGGTCTGCTGCGGTTTTAAAATCAATAGCGTTGAAAATATCAACGGCCTGGTGTACTTTGTTGCTGAAAAGGTGAAAACGCCTGCCTATGATATGTCCCCGTCATACGGACCAATTTATCGTATGCGGCGGGTTGGAAAGCACGGAAAGATCATCGGGGTATATAAATTCCGGACGATGCATCCTTACGCGGAATATCTGCAGGACTATGTTATATCCCTTAACGGTTACAATGCCAAAGGGAAACCGGCAGATGATTTTCGCCTGGCACCCTGGGGCAAATTCATGCGCAAGTACTGGTTGGATGAACTGCCCCAGCTGATCAATGTGTTGAAAGGAGAGATGAAGATCATGGGTGTTCGTCCTCTCAGCGAAACCCGCTTTAATGAATTCCCGCCGGCAATGCGGGAGCTAAGAAAGAAATATAAACCCGGTTGTATCCCTCCTTATGTGTCACTGAATATGCCGGATCATGAAGGGAATATTATTGCCGAAAGAATATATCTTTCAAAAAAGAAAAAGAGTCCCTTCACAACTGATTTGCTCTTCACAGCTAAAGCACTGTTTAATATTCTGAGCAACCGGATAAGAAGTGCATAAAAAAAGCCCCGGGGACCAGGGCTTTCGAAATGGAGGTATTGTAACTTTCCTAATCCTTAATCTTCTCGATCATCCTTTGCGACCACTTAATGAATGTGTCGCTGGTATACATTCTGCCGGGTAATCCGCCGAACTTATACACCACGCCTACGCAATGCTGGAAGTGATTGCCGCCCCGGCGGTAAAATGCCCATTTACCCAGTGTTTCTGTAGAGAGGGCGATATCTTTTGTAATCCATAGGTGGAATCCTATTCCTAAATTGTGTGTTGAACCGGTCAGGCGATCCTTGAATAAATCAGAAACTTTAGTGGTGTTATGATACCCATACCCAACATGTACATACGGATCAAACCAGGCCGTTTCACCAAACAGATAATTCAAATCGTACTTCATCTTCGCGTCTATTGCATAGTAATCACGAATCTTCGCATTGATCTCGTTATTGATGATCTTTCCAGTAGTGTATTGGTTGTACGTAAATGCAAGATCCACACTGATCCCTAACTGAAACATCTTTTCAATCGAAAGCCGGGTAGGATAGTATTTATAGTACCAGGTCTCCGATGGCTTGAAAAACTGAACATTGTCGCCGTCGTTCTCCACCACGTTCCAGGATAAGCCTGCAATGTAGGGCGTGGTCTTCCACTGCCCGTATGCGAAAGCGCTGAAAAAAATGGCTAATGCGCTGAATAATACCTTTTTCATAAGCTCTGTTTCTGTCCCCGAAAGGAATGGCAATGTTAGTGATTTATTGGCTCCTGACCAAGTCAAAATGCTGCCATAAGTGATTGATATTCAGATAAGTCAATAAAAAAGGCCTCTGAAAGAGGCCCTTCTTATTGATAATCAGTTCGTTACTTGATCACGCTCACATGCCCCACAAACTGGTGCTTGCGGCCAAAGATATCGTGTAATACTACCTTCCACACATATACGTCTTCCTGCACAATCTCGGAACCTCCGTTGGCCGTTCCGTCCCAGGGCCTGCCCCATACGTCGGTCTGCCAGATCAGATTGCCCCAGCGGTCAAAGATCCACATTTCGAACTTGTCCCTGTCTATTCCGATTCCCTCGGGTACCCAGGCCTCGTTAAAGCCGTCACCATTGGGTGTAAAGGCATTGGGCGCATAGAAAGTGAAGTCGTCAGTGATCACAATAATCATCGAATCCTGATCGGTACATCCCCACTGGTTGGCTACTACCAGCGTTACCAGATAGGTTCCCGTGTCGCCGTAAGTGTAAGAGGGATTCTGCAGGGTGGAGGAACCGTTCTGGAAATCACCAAAGTTCCAGTTCCACTGGGTAGCTCCCTGACTCTGATCGGTGAAATGTATGGTGGGATCCAAAATGGAGGTGGTCGTGGGCGATGCAGTGAAGTCAGCCACCGGCAGCGGCCATACATCAATGTAGTTGTTAATGGTAAGGGTGTTCACACAACCATTGATGTCGGTCACGGTGAGCGTTACGTTGTAAGCTCCCGGAGTGTAGTAACATTCCGAAGGACTGAGCGTGGTGGAGGTGTTGGAGTTACCAAAGTCCCACAGCGCAGTGGCGGCATTGGGTGTGGTGTTGGTAAATGTTACACAGAAGGGCACGCATCCTGCTGTGTCGGAGGTCCAGGAGATCACCGGCAGGGGATTTACAACAACGGCTACGGTATCTGTTGCACTGCAACCATTGGCATCGGTTACGGTTACAGTGTAGGTGGTGCTCTGTGAGGGCGTCACCGTCTGGTTCTGTCCGTTCATATTACCGGGATTCCATACGTAGGTGTAGGGCGCAATGCCTCCGCCTCCGGTGGCCGTGATATTGGCACTGGCACCAATACAAATGGTAGATCCCGCACCCGGTGTTACCGTTACAGCCGTGGGCTGTGTTATGGTGATGGTAGCACTCACGGTACATCCCATGGCGTCGGTAACAGTAACAGTATAGGTTCCGGCAGCAAGACCGTTTTCCGTAGCGTTGGTTCCTCCTGAACTCCACAGGTAAGTGTAAGCGGGTGTTCCTCCGGCAGCCGTTACGGTGGCTGTTCCGGTGTTGCCTCCGTTACAAATCACGGGAGTCATTACGGTGGAAGCGGTTAAGAGCGGCGGCTCGGTGATGGTGACCGTTGCTGTTGCAGTACATCCGTTGGCATCGGTGACAGTTACAGTATATGTTCCTGCAGAGAGTCCTGTGCCCGTAGCACCGGTTCCTCCAAAGGGACTCCAGTTGTAGGTGAAGGGAGCGGTTCCTCCTGTTACTGTTACGGTGGCATCTCCGTTATTGCCTCCAAAGCAACTTACGTTGGTCTGAGCGTTAATGGCTGCCTGCGGCCCCGGTGCATCCGGCACAAAGGCAGTGGCAGTAAGTGTACAACCGTTGGCATCGGTAATGGTCACGGTGTAGGTTCCGGTAACAAGACCGTTTTCTGTGGCGTTGGTTCCTCCTGAACTCCACAGGTAAGTGTAG